>DASUGE010000607.1:0-4397 GCA_036274215.1 Polyangiaceae bacterium
GCCAAGCGCGCTCTCGCACGCATTTCACATTCCGTCTCTTCCCTCGAGCCGGTCATCCGGCAAGCGCTTCGCGAGCTCGCTCCTCAGTAGCGCCAAACCCCCCCGCTCGGACATCCGGGCGGTTGTAAACAACGGGCACCGTTGTCGTCTCCCACCAGCACGTAGCCCGGATGTCGAGCCCGCGCCACCGAATGGCTCAACAGCCGTCACGGCGTTCTCGCGGCGGGGCTCGCCACAGCCTCGCTTCCACGCCGTTCGACGTTGACGCCACATCACGGCTCGCAGCGCTGCACGTCACCGCTCACACGTCACTGCTGACACGGCCCCGCGTTAGACGTCATCGCCCGCGTCGCACGTCATCACTCGCACCGCACGTCACCACTCGCACCGCGCGTCACCACTCGCACCGCGCGTCACCACCCGCCCAACGCCGTCGTGCCCCCCGCGCCCGCTTCGCCGGCGCTAGGTGGTTGCGCCCAGCATGGGCAGAAAGCTGAAGGTGAAAGTCCTTTTGGAACCGAGACAGACAGAATCCAGCACTGAAGCCAGGGGCATTCTCGCGAGAGCGCGTCGATGGAAGGCGCAGGTGCAGCACGGAACCGAGCGCAAGCGAAGCACCGTAAGGCATCCGAGTCGTGGGTGTGCCTGCGCTGACTCGGCTGCGCGCCGGTCGTTCCGCTCGCGCGGTGGTCGCTCAGCTGCGCGGTGGTCGCTCAGCTGCGCGGTGGTCGCTCAGCTGCGCGGCGGTCGCTCAGCTGCACGGTGGTCGCTCAGCTGCGCGGCGGTCGCTCAGCTGCACGGTGGTCGCTCAGCTGCGCGGTGGTCGCTCAGCTGCGCGGTGGTCGCTCAGCTGCGCGGTGTTGCCGTCTGCTGGCCGGCGCTCTTCCAGCCGCGGATGCCGGCGCGCATGACGCTCACGTCGGCGTAGCCGGCTTCGGAGGCGCGCTGGGCGGCGTTGTCGGAGGCACGGCAGGCGGTACCGCCGCAGTAGAAGACGAGCTTCGTGTCTTTGGCGGCAGGCAGCTCGTTGAGCGGGTACGTGCGTGAGCTCGAGAGGAGGACAGCGCCCGGGACGACGCCTTGCTCCTGGCGGGTTTCGGCGTCGTTGGCGTCGACGATGGTGGCGCCCTTCGCCTGAACGAGGGCAGCGACATCGGAGACGGAAAGCTCGCGGACGGCCGCTTGGGTTTCCGCGGGCTTGGAATCGGTGTTTCGGGCCGGTTCGGCCTTCTGGCAGGCGCCGAGCGAAAGGCCGAGGGCGACGGTGAACAGGGCGCGCGTGAACATGGTTTGAGGTATACTCCAGAAAATCCGAGGCGGTATGGGCGCCAAGGCCAAGCAACCGACCCGCGTGCGGCGAAAAAAAGGCGCGTCTTCGAAGATCAGCGCCCGCAAGCGACACCGCTATTACCCCGATTCTATTCCCCCGGGGATGACTGCGGAGGTCTTCGACGTCTCGCGCATCGACGAGGACGGGCTCGAGGTGCTCGACGACGAGGAGGTCGTGCCCGACTCCAACGACGCGCCGCCCGCGTCGCTTCTCCCGCCGTCATTACGGCCGTCGTCGCGCGCCCCGCATCCGCCCCGTCCTAGTGTTCGTCCGAGGCCGCTCGCCCCGGACGACGTACACATCGATACGCCGCTCTCGTACGCCAGCAATCCTGCCGCGCTGCTGATCGCCCCGCCTTCGGCGCCCGTCGTCGCGCCGCAAAAAACGTCGGGCTCGGGTCGCACGCTGCTCGTGTTGACGGCTGCTGCGGTCGTCGCGTTGCTCGGTGGGATGCTGCTCGGCCGGAGCGACCCGCCGTCTGCTGCGGCGCAGACCAGCGAGACACCGACGCACGCCGCGCCCGCCGTGACGGAGGCGACGAGCGACGGCCGCTTCTCGGAAGCGCTCGCTCACACCGCGATCGACGGCGCGGTGACGCGCGCGACGGCGTGCCGCGACGCGAACGCACCGAGCGGCCCCGTCAGCGTGCGACTCACGTTTGCGCATACCGGGCAGGTCGTCGGCGTCGACGTTCGGAAGCCGTTCGCCGGTACGACGGCCGGAGACTGCTTCGCGGCAAGCTTGCGTGAGCTGCGGGTGCCCGCTTTCCAGGGCGCGATCGCCGTGGTCGACCGCACGGTCGACCTGCCGCTTCCTTAAGGCGCGACGCGGGCTCGGGCGAGATTCGCCTCGATACGACGCGCGGGCCGGCGGGTCGGCGCGCGCTCGAACGAACGCGTGCGTGTTTTGTTTGAACGGTTCGCGAGCGGGCGGGCACGGAGGCTCGATCCTCGGTCGCTCGTCGCGGGCGCCGAGGCAAGGACGCCATGCGATTCTTCGTTCACCGCTCCCTGCTCGTTGCACTCGCGTGTGCAGCTGCCGCGGGCAGCTACGCGCCGCGCGCCGTGGCACAGGCACCCGGCTCCGAGAGCGCCGTCACACCGCCGCGCTTGCTTCAGGAGCCGAAGGTCGAGCTTCCCGCAGGTGAAGCGCCGGCCGAGCCCGTGAGCGTCGAGCTCGAGCTCACGATCGACGACAACGGTCACGTCACGGCGGCCAGTGTTCGGAAGTCGGGCGGCTCCGCCTTCGACGAGCAGGCGCTCGCCGCGGTGAAGCGCTTCGAGTTCGAGCCTGCGCGCCGTGGCACCGAGCCGCTCACCGTCACGATCGGCTACCGGTACGTCTTTCCGGCGGCGCCGCCCGCTCCGTCGCCCGTGGTGCCCGTCGTTGCGCCGGTACCAGCCCCCGCGGCGGCCCCCGCTGCGAAGGCTCCCGTCACGCCGGCCCCCGCGGCCGCCCAGGCAGCCGGGCTCGACGAGTTCGAGGCCACGGCCGAAGTGGAAGCGCCCCCGCGCGAGCCCACGAAGCACACCGTCAAGGAAGAGGAGCTCACGAAGATCCCCGGCACGCGTGGTGATGCTCTCCGCGCCATCGAGGTGTTGCCCGGCGTCGCGCGCACCGGAGTCGGCGACGGCACGCCGATCCTGCGCGGCGCCGGCAGTGACGAAAGCGTCACGTTCCTCGACGGGATCCCCGTGCCGTTCCTTTACCACTTCGGCGGCGTCACGAGCTTCTTCAACTCGCGCTTGCTTTCGCGCGTCGATCTCTATCCCGGCAACTTCTCGTCGCGCTTCGGGCGCGCGACGGGCGGCGTCATCGACGTGCGCACGCGCGATCCGAAGACCGACCGCTTCCACGGTGTCTTCGATCTGAGCTTCATCGACGCCTCGCTCGAGGCGGAGATGCCGCTCGGCAAAGACACCGGCATCGCGCTCGCCGGACGCCGCTCGCTCATCGACGCGGTGTACTCGAGCATCGTGCCGAAAGACGCGTTCAGCGTCGTCTCGGCGCCGGTCTACTACGACTACCAGGGGATCTTCTCGCACCGCTTCGGCCCGCACCAGCGCTTGCGCGTCATGGCGTACGGCAGCCACGACGAGCTCAACCTGGTGTTCTCGCACCCGAACGACAGCGATCCGGGGCTCGCGGGCAACGTGAACGGCGCCGTCGGCTTTCATCGCCTGCAGGCCTTGCTGCACTCGGAGTTCTCGCCTGCGGTCACGCAGGAGCTCACCATCGCCGCCGGGCGGCTCGATGCGGAGAATCACTTCGGCGAGCTCAAGCAGATCTTCGGGGGTTACGAGGTGTTCGGGCGAGGGGAGTGGAGCTTCGAGCTCGATCCGACGCTGCGCGCGACGGCGGGCTTCGACCTCCATGCTCAGTTCCTCGACGGCGAATACCGCGGTCCCGTGCCGCAGCAGTTCGAAGGGAACCCGCGCGACCAGGACGCGCTCGCCGGGCAGCGGCTGATCTCGGCGAAAGCGGATGATTTGAACACGTTCCGGCCCGCGGCGTACGCCGAGCTCGGCTACCGCCCCGTCAAGCCATGGCTCCTCTCCCCCGGCGTGCGCGCCGACTATGCCGGCGAGTTCAAGAGCTGGTCGGTCGATCCGCGCCTCTCGACGCGCCTCGACGTGACGGAGAGCACGACGCTCAAGGGCGGCGTCGGGCGCTACTCGCAGCCGCCGCTCTTCTGGATGAGCTACCCCGGGATCGGTAACCCGGATCTGACGCAGTACCATGCCTGGCAATTCAGCGCGGGCATCGAGCAGCGCTTCGGCAAGGCGCTCAAGCTCGGCGCCGAAGGGTTCTACAAGACGCTCGACCACATGGTCGTCGGATCCGCCGACGGCAGCGAGCCGCACTTCGTGAACGACGGGCGCGGCCGCATCTACGGCGGCGAGTTCCTGGCCGAGGCCCGACCCGACGCGGACACCTTCGCCTTCCTCGCGTACACCATCTCGCGCAGCGAGCGCAGTGAGCACGGCGGGCCGTACCGCCTCTTCGACCATGATCAGACGCACATCCTGAGCGCGGTCGCGAGCCGCAAGCTCGGGCGCGGGTGGGA
>DASUGE010000608.1:0-4612 GCA_036274215.1 Polyangiaceae bacterium
GTTCGAATCGCTGCCCCTCGTGGGTCAGCAGGCGCCGCGCGCCGTGTCGTTCAACGATCTCCCGGCGTCGCACGCGGCGGCGACCCCCGCTCCGCGCGCTCCTGCGCCGGCCCCGGTCGCGCACGCCGCAGCAGCACGTCCTACGCCGGCCCCGGCGACGCACGCCAGCGGCAAGGCCATCAAGGTTTCACTCGACGAAGCGCCCGCGTCCCACGCCGCGACCAAGCGCTCGATTCCCGCGCCGTCGCACGCCGCGCCGCCCCCCGCGCCGAAGCCCGCGCCGAAGCCCGTCGCGGAAAAGCCTGCTCCGCCCTCGGGTCCCAAGGCGACCGAAGCGCGCGCGAGCGACAACCCGCTGCTCGCCGCCGTGCGCGGCGCCGTGCGCACGCGGCCGGCGAAGGAATCGGTCCCCGCCGCCAAATGACGGCCCTCGCGACGTCGCGAGCTCCACGGCTACTTCTCGCGGCGCTGGGCGTTGGTCTCGCCGGGGCCTGCGGAGGAAGCTCTCACGACGGCGATGGTGCGGGCCGCGGCTCCGGCGCGAGCGGAGGCTCCGCCGGAGCGGCCAGCGGAGCCGGCGGTGCGAGCACCGGCGGGACGAGTGACGGCGGTTCGGGGCTGGGCGGCTCAGCGGCGGGTACCGGTGGCTCGCACGCCGGCGCTGCTGGGTCGAGCGGCGGAGCGCCGGATGAAGCCACCGCTGAATACCGCGCCTGCGTGGCGTACGTGAAAGCGCGCTGCCAGCGGCTCTCCGAGTGCGGCGCGAGCCACGACTGCGCAACGGACGAGCTCGAGCTCTGCCCCGACTACGTCTTCGGCCAAGGCTCGAACAACACGACGGAGCTGATTCAGGGGTGCGCCGACGCTTGGAAGGACGCGCCCTGCAGCGTGCTTCGGACCTTCACGGCGGTCTGCCACTACGCGCCCGGCGAATACGAGAACGGCGTACCTTGCATCTACCCCTCGCAGTGTTTGTCGGGCGCATGCAGCGGGTCGGAGACGCTCTGCGGCTCATGCGTGCCGGTGATCGCGGCGGGCGCCCCTTGCGCGGGCGTCACCGGCGAGTGCGACTACGGCACCACGTGCGACGGCACCGTTTGCGCGCCACGACGCCCCGCCGTCATCAGCGCGGGGGACGACTGCGATCTCGACTACGTCAACTGCGGGAGCGGCTACGCGTGTCGCGTCGACGACGCCGGCAACCCGAAGTGCCTCCCTTCGGTCGGCCCCGGAGGCGCGTGTGCGAGCAGCTACGACTGCCTCCCGTACCATTACTGCGATTCGGCGACGCAGGTTTGCACGCCGAGCCCGAGCGCGGGCATGCCCTGCGCGGGTCAGGGCATCGGGGCCTGCGACGCGGCGAGTCTCTGCGACACGCGCGCGATGCCGCTGACGTGCGTGCCGCTCGCCGGGCGTGGTGAGAGCTGCTTCGATCGGCCGAACCTCACCGACCCGCACGGTAACTGCGCGGACGGCCTCTTTTGTGTGTGCGACGCCAGCGAGGATTGCAACGACGGCGTCTGCTTGCAGCGCGTGAGCGAAGGGGAAGCCTGCGATGATGCAGCGACCGTTTGCATCGCCGGCACCGAATGCCGCACCGGAAAATGCGAGGTTTCGGGCTTGCAGGGCAAGTACGCCGAGAACTGCGGGCGCTGAGCCGCGCTCACTGACCAGAGCCGACGCACGGCTGACCGTGGAACACGGGTCGAGCTCAGGCTCGCGGCGCCCGACGCGCCGTCACTCGCCGCGCACGAGACCGGGTTCGACGCTTCGTCGTCACCGCCGGTCGAGTGTCCGCGGCGAGCTCCGAGGCGAATGCCGAAAGGACCTCGCGAGTGGCCGCGGCGTGTGCGGCCGGCGCTCTGCGCAGCATGCGCTTCACGGCCGACTCCACCGTGCCGCGGTCCTGGTCGTTGAGCATCTGCCCGCGCGAGGTGAGCGCGAGGATGACGCGCCGGCCGTCGCCCGGATCGGGGGTGCGGCGTACCAGCCCGGCTCGCTCGAGCCGGCGCAAGACACCGGTGAGCGAGCTCGGATGAACGTGCAGGATTTCGGCGAGCTCACCCGGGGCGACGCGGCCGCCACGTCCGATCAAGCGAATGACCAGACGCTGCGGCCCCGTGACGCCGACCGTCCTGCGCATGCGTTTGGAGATCGACTCCATCCCGTGCGTGACGGCCCACAGAAGCTGGAGAAAGCTCAAGACCTCTCCCAAACCTCGAGACCCGGAGCCGGCGGGGCTCGCACTTGCTCGCTCGTTGCGCTTCAACCCCCGATAGGTGCCTGGAGGTTGCCGGCAATGCAAGCGCCGCCGCCGGTCTCTCGTTTCAGCGCTCGCTGTGCAGCCCGACGAGGTTGCCTTCCGTATCGCGCAGGACGGCGATGAAGCCCGGCTCGCCGATGTCCGTTTTCGGCATCATCACGCTTCCGCCCGCTTCCTTCACGCGGTCGAGACAAGCGTCGAGCTTCCCGGTCGCGCTCAGGTAGACGAGCGAGCCGCCCGCGCCGGGCGCGCGCTTCGGATCCTGGACGAGACTCCCGCCGACGCCGTCGCGTCCGCCTTCCCGTGCGAAGACGGCACACGGCACCCGTGCGTAGTCGCTCGGCCGGAGGGTGATGCCGAGCGTGACCTCGTAGAAGCGCTTGGCCCGCTCGAGATCGGCGACGAAAATTTCGAACCAGTCGATCGTGTGTTGCATGGGGTCCTCCTGGCTTCGGGGGCGCCGTGCTGGCGCCCGACGAGCAAGAGGGAACCTACGGGGAGCGGATGACAGGAGTATGTCAGGATTGTCCGGGCGTGCCGTCTCGGCCCCGAGCGCTCCGGGAATGGCTCAAGGCGGCGGGATTTTGGAGGCCGTGATGACGGTGCCGCTGCTGTGGCACGCGCAGTTCGTGATGCTCGTCTGGTAGACGGTCGTGTTCGCCGGCGCCCCCGAATAGCAGCGGTTCGTTTCCGTGGAGGTGCAGTAATAGATCCACTTTGGATCGGTGGTGCGGACCATCGCCAAGTGCCCGACGACGGAGCTGCCCGTGTAAAGCTCCTTCACCACCATGCTCGTCGGATCGGTCATCGTGTTGACGTGACCCGCGGCTTGCGACGTCCGCAGCGCTTTGTTGTACCAAATCTGAACGAGACCATGCGGCGAGACCTGTTCGGGCAGCGGCTCCATCGGTGCCGTCATGCCCGAAACCCACGTCGCGCTCTTGTAGTCGCCCGCGTCGAGGAAGGCCTTGATGCCTTCTGGTGAGGTGTCCGCGGGAAAGTCTTTCGTCGCCGCCGTGCCGGCCGAGCTGCCCGCGGACCCACTCGCACCACTCGCTCCGGCGCCGCCCGTTGCTCCCGCGCTGCCGCCGCCGCTCGTGCCGCCCAGCGCGCCTGCGGTGCCGCCGCCGCCCGTGCCTGCTGCCGTCGTTCCGGAGCTACCGCCGGCGCCGCCCGTCTCGTTGGACGGTGAGTCGTCGGAGCTGCAGGCCGAGAGGGTGAGGAGGACGAACGCGAGCGGGAGAAGTCGGGACATGCTGACCCGGGTTTTAGAGCGAGATCGCGACCCCGTCGAGCGAGACGTGTTTGCCGGCAGCCGCGCGGGCCCGCGCAAGATAGGCGGCCCGCGGCAGGTCGTAGACGCCCATCGACACGAGGTGCGGTGTCGTGAACTGCACGTCGAAGAGCTCGATCCCCGCGCCGAACAGCGTGCGGACGGCCGCTACCAGCGCAACTTTCGAGGCGTTCGTCTCGCGATGGAACATGCTTTCCGCCGCGAACAAGGCACCGCGCTGCACGCCGTACAGGCCGCCCACGAGCCGCGCGCCGAGCCAAACCTCGATGCTGCGCGCGTGTCCGAGCTCGTGCAGCCGGAGGTAGGCGTCCACCATCTCGGGCAGGATCCAGGTGCCACCTTCGCGCTCGCGCCCGCACTCGAGCATGACGTCCTCGAAGGCGCGATCGAACGTCACCGTGAACCGCGTCTTCTTGAGCGCGCGCGCGAGGCTCTTCGAGACGTGGAGCGAGCTCGGGTCGATGACGGCGCGCGGGTCGGGGCTCCACCACATCGGCGGCAGCCCTGCCGCGTACCAGGGAAAGATGCCGTTTTCGTACGCGAGGAGCAGGCGCTCGGGCGTTAGATCGCCGCCCACGGCGAGCAAGCCTTCGGCGTCGCTCTCCTCCGGATCGGGAAAGGCGAGCGACGCGCCCGGCGGAAGCAAGACTGGGCGGGGGCGGCGTGCCATCTCAGCACGCGCGATGGCCCGCTGCCGGGAAGATCTTGCCCGGGTTGAGCAGTCCCTGGGGATCGAACACGTTCTTCAATCGCTCCTGGAGCGCGATGAGCTCGCTCGATTGCTCGAGCGGCAGGTACGGAGCCTTGAGCACGCCGATCCCGTGCTCACCGCTCAGCGTGCCGCCGAGGCGAATGACTTCGCGAAACAGCGCTTCGATCGCGCGGCTGACGGCCGGCACCTCGTCGTCCTCGTCCCACAGAAAATTCACGTGCAGATTGCCGTCCCCTGCGTGGCCGTAGGTGAGGTGGCGCACGCGCTCGCGCTCGCCCACCTCCGCCACGTGCTCGAGCAGCGCGCCGATGGCGTGACGGGGCACGACGATGTCCTCGCTGAG
>DASUGE010000609.1:0-4107 GCA_036274215.1 Polyangiaceae bacterium
CCCTCGCCCGCCTGCGCATCCTCGTCGAGCTCGCCCGAGGGGGCGGGAGCGCCGGGCGCCTCGACGAGATCGACCGTGAAATCGTGGAGATCGACGCGCTGCTCGGCAAGCTGCTCGCGAGCTCGCGGCTCGAGTTCGGCGAGCTCCGGCGCGAGCCGCTCACCGCGCGCGCGGTGGCGCTCCGCGCGCTGGAGGTCGCGGGCGTGCCGGCGGAGCGCCTCGACGACGCGACCGACGGCGCGCTCGTCGAGGTCGACCCGACGCTCATCGGGCGCGCGCTCGGCAACCTGCTCGAGAACGCCGAGCGCCACGCGGGGGGCGTGACTCGCCTCGCCTTGGTCGTCGCCAACGAAGGTGGGCGTGCGCCGGTCGTGCGCTTCGAGGTGCTCGACGCGGGACCGGGCTTCCGTAAGGACGCGCTCGAGCACGCGTTCGAAGCCTTTTATTCGTCCCGCACCACGGCGACCAGCGCGAGCGACGCCAGCGAACACGACGGCCGCTCGGGCTCACTGGGCCTCGGGCTCGCCTTGGTGGCCCGAATCGCGCGCGCCCACGGGGGACGCGCCTTCGCGGAAAATCCGCGCGAGGGCGGTGCCCGCGCGGTGCTCGAGCTACCCGCACGCCAAGGGGCGTGATACGGGCAAGGCTTCGAAGCATGGCGATGTCGCGCCGGCAGCCGGTCTTGAAAGTGGACGTGCCGCGCACGGGTCCAGGCTCGCTGCGGCTCGGGCGTGTGGGGCTCATCGCTGCGGCGGGCTTCATCGTCGGCATCGTCTGGCCGCGGCTCGCCGGCATTCGGCTGGTTCCCGAGCTGCCGGTCCCCGCGGCGTCATCGACGCAAGACCTGAGCGGCGCGCCCGAAGAGCCCCCGGCCGCGTCGGCGCTCGCTTCGGCGAACCTGCCGCCGAAGCCCACGCGCCCGGAACCACTGGCGCCCGGAGCACAACCGCCCGTCGTGGGCGAGGCGCAGGTGACGAGCTGTCGCGACGCCGCCGGCGGCAAGATCGCGAAGTGCGACGCCGTAGACTTCGACCGCGTCGCGCGCGAGCGGCTCTCGAACCTCGACGACTGCCCGGCCGCGCGCAAGGTGTCGGGCATCGTCTCGCTCGGCTTCGAGCTCGACTTCACGACCGAGCGCGTCTCGCGCATCACGACCGGCAAGGCCACGTCGCTCGACGAGCAGACGCTCGCCGCCGTCATCGAATGCTACCGGCAGAGCTTCGCCAACGTTTCGCTTGTCGCGATCCCGCACGAGCACCAGCGCTACACGGTGTTCTACCGAGTCGAGCTCGCGGCGGCGCCGCCGGAGCCGGCAGCGGCCACGGGCAACACTGCTCCCGTCGCCGTGACGCCCGCGAGCGGCACGGCCACGGTGAGCTGGGAAACGGCGCTCGTGCACGCCACCCCGGAAAAAGACGGCAAGGTCGTCGCACGCGTGCTCTCCGGAACGCGCGTCGGCGTTACCGGGAAGAGCGGCGATTGGTATCGCGTGAAGTACGACGCGCGCGGTCGCGAAGGCTGGGTGTTCCGCACCGCCATCGGCATGTAGGCGGCGTCGCGGTTTGGACCGAATCCGATAAGCTGCTAGGGTCCTTCCAATCGGATGAAGCCTGCTGGGTTAGAAGCGTTCCACCAGCAACGAGGTCGACGGCTGACAGGGTGTGGGGTGCTTCCCGCCGGGGAGGTGGTTCCGACGCTCCGTTTTGTGTCTGTTTTCGGGGCCCCGGCCCCGAAAACGGCGTTCTTGGAACTTGACCCGTGTTTCCATGAGCTCGTTCCGCAATGGCGTTGAAGAAAGAGCCGGGCGAAAGCAGCGACATAGCGCTGATTCACGGCAAGACTGCCGACGGCGAAGGGCTCCGCGTCATTCGCCGCCGCGACGACCGCATCGAGCTCGGAGCCGTGCGGCCCCTCAAAGAAGGCGCACCGATCGCCGGTGAAGTCGTGAGTCTCACACCGCGCCCCGACTTTCCGCTGCTGTGCGACGTCAAGGTGCAGTATTCCTCACCGCCGACTCGTAATGATGTAGCCGAGTCACCACGCCACGGTCCCGCGCAGGTCGCTACTGATCGTTATCGAGAAAATTGGGACCGTATCTGGATGAGCAAGGCGAAGGCCGAGCTTTCGAACTAGCGCGGCGGACATTTCAGCGTAGATAGATCCCTCACCGAACAGGGACATCGAAGCTGTCATGACCTTCCACTCTTTCGCGCTCAGGACTTCTCCCGTTTTCATCGCCGTCGCGCTGCCGCTCATCGTCGTGAGCTGCGCGAGCGACGACACACCCGGCAACGAGAGCGGGGGCATGGCCAACTCGCCGAGCACGGGCGGCTCCGCGATGGGCGGCAGCAGTGGCTCGGGCGCCGGGACGACGGCCACGGGCGGCTCGAGCGGCACGACGAGCAACGGCGGCAGCGCGGGCACCGGCGGCTCCGGCCAGGGCGGAACGGGCGGCTCGGCCGGCTCGAGCGCAGGCAAGACCGGCGCGGGCGCGGCGGGCAAAGGCATGGCGGGCGGCGGCGGCAAGGCTGGCGGAGCGGGAAGCGCTGCCGGCGGCGCGTCCGGCGGCATGGCCGGAACCAGCGCTGGCATGGCTGGAACCAGCGGCGGCATGGGTGGAGCGAGCGGCGGGATGGCCGGCACGCAGGGCTCGGGCGGCACGGGCGGCGGCGGCACGTTCACGCTGACGAGCCCGACGCACATGGATGGCGCGCACTTCGACGCGAAGTACACCTGCGCCGCGATGAACGGCTCGTTCGGTGCGGGCGTGAACCCCGAGCTCGATTGGTCGGGAGTGCCTGCGGGCACCAAATCGTTCGTGATGACGTTCATCGACACGACGATCGGCGAAGACATGCAGATGGGGCAGCACTGGGCCATCTGGAACGTTCCGTGGGACGGCACCAAGGTGAGCATGTTCCCCGAGGGCTTGGGTCAGACCCTCTCGGGCGATCTGGCGACGGCCAAGCAGAGCGGGAAGTTTTTGACGCCCTGTGCGCAGTCGCTCAAAAACAACATGGACGACGAGTACGAGTTCCGCCTCTACGCGCTGTCGACCGAGACGTTCAACGTCACGGGCACGAGCGTCGCCAACGTCGTGACGGCACTGAAGAGCGCCGAATCGATGATCCTCGGCAAGGCCGTGCTCAAGGGGCACGCCGGCCTCAAGGGTCAGTAGGCCCGTTTCGGGCCGGTTACGACGGCACGCTGGGACGCGCCGGCTTGGTCGGGCCGGTGGCCGCGCGCGGCTCCTCGCCGAGCCGAATATCGAGCCGTTTCATCATCTTCTGCAGGCCGAAGCGCGACACGCCGAGCAGCTCCGCCGCGCGGGTCTGGTTGCCCTGCGTGCGCTGCAGGGCCGTCCGCACGAGGTCGGCCTCGAGCACGTCCAGGCGCCGGCGCAGGTTCAGGCCGTCCACGCGCGAGGCCTCGCTCGCCGCGCGATCGCGCACCTCGGGGCTCAGGTGCTCGACGTCCACCGTC
The DNA here is from genome assembly GCA_036274215.1 of Polyangiaceae bacterium. Classification (GTDB taxonomy): domain Bacteria; phylum Myxococcota_A; class Polyangia; order Polyangiales; family Polyangiaceae; genus PMG-095. Next base: position 3,484 of record DASUGE010000609.1, read on the forward strand.
TCGTCGCAGAGCACGAGCGCGCGCCGCACCTCGTTCTCGAGCTGGCGGACGTTGCCGGGCCAGCCGAACGCCACGAGCGAGTCGAGCGCGGCGCGCGACACCCGGATGCGGCGCTCCCCGGAGTGCACCTTCACGAAATGCTGCACGAGCACGGGCACGTCGCCGATGCGCTGGCGGAGCGGCGGCACGTTCACGCCGATGACGTTGAGGCGATAGAAGAGATCCTCGCGGAAACGACCCTCGCGCACGAGCGCCGACAGGTCGCGGTGCGTGGCGCCGATCACGCGCACGTCGACGCGGCGCACGGATTCGGAGCCGACGGCGCGGATCTCGCCGTCCTGCAGCGCGCGCAGGAGCTTCGCCTGCATGCCGAGGCTCATCTCGGCGATCTCGTCGAGGAAGAGCGTTCCTTGGTGAGCGACCTCGAATAGGCCTGCGCGGGGACGGACGGCGCCCGTGAACGCGCCACGCACGTGTCCGAACAACGTCGATTCGAGCAAGCCCTCGGGCACGGCGCCGCAGTTCTCCGAAACGAACGGGCCGCTCGCACGGGGACCGTTGGCGTGGATGGCACGCGCCACGAGCTCTTTGCCGCAGCCGGACTCCCCATGGATGAGCACCGGC
>DASUGE010000610.1:0-13804 GCA_036274215.1 Polyangiaceae bacterium
CCGATTTCTGCAGGGCTGGGCGCCGGGAAGCTACGATCCGGAGCCGTTCAGCGAGGCCTTGGTGCGGCAAGTGTTGGCGCCGACTCCACGGTAGGGTCACCGCCCCTTGCCGACGCAATTCGATCCGCGGAAAAGGCGACGTCCGGCGCGGCGGCGCCGTGCCAATCCGAGGGCTCCCGCGACGAGCAGCCACGCGGAGCGCGACCCGTTCGCGGCTCCGCCCATGGCGCACCCTCGCGTGGTGGTCACCGTGTGCGAGTTGTCGTTGTCGAGCGGGGGATAGGGGACGCCGCACGCCGTGTCCGAAACGGGGCCGAAGTTAGCGTAGCTGTCGAGGGCGACCACACCGACGGCGCAGGGGACGTCCGGAGTGAGCGGAGTGAGGTCGGCGTTCATGACGTCCGAATCGACGTAGCCGCAGATGAAACGGGACACCTGGTCGCGCGTCGGAGTTTCGCCCGTGCCGAGCCGCGGTGACTCGCAGAATTCGTTCGGCCCGAAGCCATCTTCGGGAGCGGCGCTCGGCGGCGGATCGCAGAGGAACGCATAGCGCCTGACGTCGATGGCGGCGTCCGGAGGTCCCCAGCTGATGTGCAAGCCGTTTTCTATTGCGCTCGCCTGCACGAGCGTTGGGGCCGTCGGCGGCACTACGTCGTAGTTGTACGCCCACTTCACGAGCCAGTTGGAATTGGGGGGCGGCGCGCCGTCGCCGTTCACCAGCTCGAAGTACAAGGTCCGCGACGCAGGCAGCTCGGTCTCGCCGGCGCAGGGGTCGGCGTCGGTGGTCGCAGGAGAACGCACGAGGTCGCGGACGAAGACCTCGACGCGCTCGACGGACTGGCCGACCTCGGCGACCTTCGTGCAGGCCCCGGAGCTTCGATTCGCGAGGTCGTCGCACGCCGTGCCGACCCACGCCTCGAGATGAAACGAGGATGTTGCGGCTTGCGAGCCGCTAATGTCCACGTTGAACCTGACGAGCTCGTCGTCGGAGCAGTTCTGCCAATTGAACCGATTCAGGACCAACCGAGTCGGGTCGTAGGAGGGGCCGCGGACGACGCCCTCGTTGTTGTTCTTCAGATAGATTGAGACTGCCGGCGACTGGGCACTCGCCTTCGGCGCGCACAGCAGCAACCCCAGCGCAGCTGCTAGGTCGAGCCAACGAGCCCCCACGCGCACACCACGCATGCATGAAATGTACGCGAAGCGGACTTGAGCGTCCAGCATTCCCGGGCGCCGCTACGGCGCTGGCGAGGAGTGCAATGCGCATGGGCGTGAGAACTCGCCTCGCTGCCCCGTCGCGTCAACCGCCGCTCGTTGCCGTCGTGACGCTGCTTGGGGGGGGACGACGACCGAATGCTGCTTGACGCCGCGTGCCCTGCCTTCAAACTCGAGAGGATGAGCTTGGCGTGGTGGATTGGTGGGCGTTCTCGGACGTTGATGCTCGGCACGGCCTTCGCCGTCGCGGCAAGCGGGTGTAGCGGCGAGGAGTTCCCGCCGAAGGAGCCTTTGGCGAACGTTTGCTCGCTCCTCAAGGGTGAGGAGGTGGCGACAGTGCTGCCGGACAACGACGGCGGGAAGGAGGGCGGACAAGAGAACATGCCGACGTTTTGGGTTCGGAGCTGCGACTACTCGGCGGATCTTCACACCGTTCACCTGGCGGTCGACGGCGCGCTCGACGACGACGGAAGCGACTTCTTGAAGATGGGTTACGACGCGATGGGCGCCGGCGGCACCAAAGAAGAGATCTCCGGCGTCGGCGACGAAGCGGTCTTTTGGAGCGACGGCGTCGAGGTGGGCGTGACCGCGAAGGCGAAGGGCTACCTGGTCATCCTGTCCGCCCTCGTCGAGCCGACCCCGGCGAAAGCCGCGCTGACGCCGCTCGCGAACAAGGCCATCGCGCGCTTGCCCTGACGCACCCTCTGGCTCGCGCGTGGTGGGCGCATTGGAAATAGCGTCGAGCGAGAACCGCGGGTGGCCGACTGACGACCGTCAGCGCGGCTCCGCAGCTCGCCGGGCAGAGTGCGCGTCCAGCATTCGGAGATGTGCGCCTCTCGAGCTCCTGACGATCATGACGTGCGCGACGTCTCGGAGACGGCGCTGTGGGCGGCGACCCTGCGCGCACGGGAGAGCGCGCGACCGGACGCGATGTTTCGTGACCCGTTCGCCGCGGCGTTGGCCGGGGAGCGAGGTCGGGCCCTCGCGGAGCGTTTCGCCCGCCTCGATCGTGGCGCCAACGGCTGGGCGATGGTCGTTCGTACGCGCCTGATCGACGAGCTCGTGCTCGCTGCCGTCGCCGAAGACTGCGATTGCGTGCTGAACCTCGCGGCAGGGCTCGACGCCAGACCCTATCGGCTCGAGCTGCCGGCCCGACTTCACTGGATCGAGGCAGATCTGCCGGCAGTCATCGAGCTCAAGGAGCGGAGGCTCAGGGCGGAGCGTCCGAAGTGCGGCCTGCGACGCGTCGTGCTCGACGTGACGGACCAACGTGCACGCGGCCGGCTGCTGTCGGAGGTTCTGACCGGTTCCCGGAGGGGTCTGGTCTTGTCCGAGGGTCTTCTCATCTACCTCGGTGAAGCGCAGGTTCGTGGCATGGCCGACGCGCTCAGGGGGGCGCGTGGCGTCTGGCGTTGGGTGACGGATATTGCCTCTCCCGGTGTGCTTGCGTCGATGCAACGCCGGCTCGGCGTGCCGTTGGCTCGAGCGCCGCTGCGTTTCGCGCCGGCCTCGGGGATCGGCTACTTCGAATCACTCGGATGGGCGGTGCGCGGTGTCGAGCCGCTCTTGCCAGCGGGTCTCCGATGGGGGCGGGTGCCGGCGTTGCTGCGCCGAGCGCCGCGCCCGACCGCAACGGATCCGCGTCGGCTCGGTCGCGACCCCTGGTCGGCCGTCGTCGAGCTCGAACGCCCGCACTGACGGGCGTCATGTCGACCGGGCACGCCGCAAGATACGGTGACGCATGAGTGCCCGGCTCTTGCCGGCCGTCTTGGTGGCTTTGGCCGTGCTGCTCGCCTCACGCGGGGGCCGCGCCGGTCCCGAGGACAATCTGCTTGCGGGCCTCTCGCCCTCGCGCCACGAGGAGACGCGCCGCGCGCGGGTGCTCACGGACGGCGTGGCGACCGAAACCGGCGCCGGCTGGAACACCGAGCTCTCCGCCGTTCTCGACTCTCGACGAGCCTTCGTCGAATACGACCTCGGGAGCGTCAAGACGCTCGAGTCGGCCTTCCTCCAAGCCGACAACAACGACGAGTACGTGCTCTCGGTCTCGACGGACGGACGCTCATTTCGCGAGCTCTGGGTCGCTGGTCCCGTCGACAGACCGGGCATGCGCGAGCGCTCGACCTCCGCGCTTGGTTCCACGGGGCGCTACCTCCGTCTCGCGGCGCGAGGCGGCGACGGATCGTACGCCGTCAGTGAGCTGCAGCTCTTCTCGCGAGCGCTGAGCGCGCCGCCGGTGCTCGAGACGCAGGTAGCGCCGCCGACGCCGGTCAGGGTTCGTCACGCGCTCCTCAGGTTCGGGCTCGCGCTGTCCGTCTTCGTCTTGGTTGCCGGCGCGAAGCTCCGGCGCCTCGCCGTGCTCGGGTTGGCGCTGCTTCCCTTGTCCGCGGCGGTCTCGCTCGCCTCTGCGATCGCCGCCGCCTGGCCGCTCGAGAGTCGTGAGCTTGCGCTGCTGCGCGCCGTGGTCGCGGCCGTCGCGTTGCTCGCCGTCGCACGCGAGCGCCTGGCCGCTCGGCTCTACCCCGCGTGCCCCGCCGCGGTGAAGGCGACGCTCGTCGTGACGGCTTTGCTCTCGGCGGCGTCGTTCTACGATCTCGGTCGCCCGCAGTTTTGGAACGCGGGCGAGTCTCGGCCGGAGTTCGTTCACTCGGTCGACATGCGCATCTACTACCCGTTCGCGAAGTACTACGACGAGCTCGGCTACGACGGCGTCTATCAGGCGAGCATCGCCGCCTACGTCGAGGACGTTCCCGGTGCGACGCTCGAGACCTTGCGCGGAACGGAGATCCGGGACCTCCGGACCCATGAGCTCGAGCGTGTCGGAAGCATGGCGCCCGAGATCGAGCGCATTCGTGAGCGCTTCTCGCCCGGGCGCTGGCGCGAGTTCAAGCAGGACATGGCCTTTTTTCGCGCCATGTTGGGGCGGAAAGGCTACCTCACGACTCACTCGGATCATGGCGCCAACGCGACGCCCGTTTGGGTTGCGCTCGCGCGGCCGTGGCTCGCCTGGACGCCGGTCTCGGAGCGCGTCCTCGTCATCGGCGGCCTCCTCGACCCGCTGCTCTTGGGGCTCATGTTTGCAGCCGTCGGCTTCACCTTCGGCCTGCGGTCGATGCTGCTCGCCCTCACGGTGTTCGGCGCCACCGACCTTTACATGTTCGGCACCAACTGGGCTGGCGCAACGCTGAGGCACGACTGGATCGCGTACCTGGGACTCGGGATCTGTGCCCTACGTCGCGAGCGCTGGTTGCTCGGCGGCGCGTTACTCGGGCTCTCGATCACGATCCGCGCATTCCCTGGGGTCGTGCTGGTCGGCGTCGGCGCGGCATGTGCGATCGCGTTCGTCATGCGCTGGCACGTCACCGGGCGGTTTCCGAGCCTCCGAGAGCACTTCTCCATGCATGCCCCCGCCGTGCGCGTGACGGTGGGCGCCCTCGTCTTTGTCGCGGTTTCCGTCGCCGTCACGGGCACCCTGTACGGCTTCGGCCGTTGGGGCGAGTGGTGGCAGAAGGTATCGCTCCTCGACTCCGACATCGGGACCAACGACGTGAGCCTGCGGTCGCTGATCGCCTTCGGCTCGGATCAGTCGCCGAGCGCCACGCTACGCGCGCGCTGGCAGCTCTACTACGCGCTGTGGGCGCTCTCCGCGGCGGTCGTTCTCGCGGTGGCACGGCGTGCTCGCCCCGACCAAGCGGCGCTGCTCGCGCTGCCTCTGATCGTGATCGTGTTCAACCCGGCAAACTACTACTGCCACTTCATCGCGCTGCTCCCGCTGCTCGGCTCCGATACCGGCGCGCGGGGAGGGCCTCTGCGCGGCGACTCGCCCGTGTTCTCGCACCTGGGCGTCTCGGGGCCGCTGCTTCTGCTCTGTGTCGCGGAGTACTGGACGGTGCTCGACCCGGACTTGGGGCGGCACTTCCAGCTCGAGACGCTGTTCACGTTCGCGGCGCTCGGCGGGCTCTACGTGAACGTGGCCAGGGTACTCTGGCCAGAGCGGCCCGCCGGCGAGCTCTCGCCCGAGGCCGAGCTCGCCGCCAGCGCGCAGGGAAGGGTCCTCCCGATGCGACCGGCGGCGCCGCGCAGTGAACCGAAGCGACTCAGTGTTTGAAGCTTCGAACGATCTTCGCGAGCTCCGCGACCACCTCCGGCTTCGCCATCAAGTCGGGGCTTCCGGGCATGAGCGGGCTCTTGCCCACGGCCGCGCCTCCGTTGACGATGACGTTCTTGATTTGATCGTCGGTGACGCTCGCCTGCCACGCCGCATCCGTGTAGTTACGAGGCTTCGGGTTGAGCGCGGCGGAGCCAGGTCCGTCGCCCATGCCCTTCTCGCCGTGGCAGACGACGCAGCGGCCCATGAACGTCTTCTGGGCTTCGCTCTTGGCATCCGAAGCGGCGGCTCCGGGCGGTGAGGTGGCACCCGTCTGGCCGCCGGCGGGATGTGCCTCGCTCTTCGAGCAGCCGGGCGAAGCGACGAGGAGCGTTCCAAGGATCACGAAGCGAGCAGTTGAACGAGAGAGCATGAGGTTGTCGTCCTTTCCGATTCGCTTTGTTTGTGATCCCAAACGCGGCGCCCCGAACTGACGGCGATCAGCTCGCGCGAACCCGCGACCGTGGCCGCTGACGGCGCACGACGTGCGCGAGCGTCATGCTACGCGCCCACGTCGCGAAGGCGTGGTTGAGCCGCGACCACGCCGGATGCAGCGCGCAGGGTTCCCGCGTGTTGCACTTACCCCAGCCGAAAGCGCATTGATCCATCACCGGGCTCGCGCCGACGGCCTCGAGCACGTCCGTGAAGCGAATGGCTTCAGGCGGGCGCGCGAGCGTGAAGCCGCCGCCACGCCCGCGTTGCGCATGGAGCACCCCGTGGGCCGTGAGCTGGCGCAGCACTTTGAGCAAGTACGGGATAGGGATTCCAGTCACCGGCGAAAGGGCCTCGGCCGTCAGGGGGCCACCGCCCGCCGCTGCAAGGCACGATGTGGCTCGCAGCGCGTACTCCGCCGTGCGGCTGAGGAGCCGCTGACTCGGCCCGGGCGTTAGGACGGGGAGCCGAACTCTCGGGCTTCTGACGCCCGTCATGGGCCGCGCGCGTGACACTGAGTATCTAATAGTGGACACCGGTATCCACAAACAGTCAAGGCGCTCTTCGCATGCCCCGAACCGAGAGAATCACCGTTAGGCCCCCCGTCTCTCACGAGCGTGAGTCGCTCGGCGCATGGCTCGCGGTGGCGGTGGGATCGCTCGTGCTGTCGGGCGTGTTGGCGCTGTCCCTCTTGGTGGGGAGGTTGCCCGTGCTCGCGCCGTGGGTGCCGGACCCGGGGTTCTTCCGGCGTTGCCTCGTGGTGCACGTCAATCTGTCGCTCGTCGTCTGGCTGCTCTCCTTCAGCGCAGCGCTCACGTTCCTCGTTCCGAGCCCGCGCAAGCAGTCGGCGATTAGCCGGAGCGGCGTGCTCGTATCGGTCGGCGGAGCGCTCCTGATGTTGCTTTCAGCCGGTGCGACCAACGCGGAGCCCGTGCTCGCGAACTACTTCCCGGCCGTCGATCACTGGCTCTTTCGCCTCGGACAGGCGGTGTTTGGGCTCGGCGTCGTGCTTTCGCTGCTCGACGCGCGCCTGTTGCCGATCGAGCGCCCCGGCGCCTCCTCGATCCCTTCGGCCGTGCTGCCCGGCTTGCGTGCGACGGGGATCGCCATTCTGATCACGGCGCTCACCTTCGGCGCCTCGTGGCTCGCGGCTCCGTCCGGTCTCGAGCCGGCCGCGCTCTACGAGCTCACGGCATGGGGTGCGGGGCACGTGCTGCAGCTCGCCGCGAGCACGGCGATGGTCAGCGTTTGGTTGTTGCTCCTTTCGGGGGTGCTCGGCGCGTCACCGCTCGGACGGAACGCCACCTCGCCGCTGTTCGGGCTCTTGCTCGTGCCGTGGCTCGTCGCGCCGCAGCTCGCGCTCGCCGGCATCGATCGCGCGGAGCCGCGCGAGCTCTTCACGACGCTCATGCGCTTCGGGATTGCACCGGTCGTGGTCGTGATCCTCGCAGCGTGTCTGCGTGCCCTCTTTCGCGCGTACCGGGCGGGGACACTCGACGCGACGAGCGCCCGCGATCCCCGGGTCGCGGGTTTTCTCGCGAGCGCGTTCTTGACCGTGCAGGGTTACGTGCTCGGCGCCCTGATTCGAGGCTCGACGACCACGATTCCGGCGCATTATCACGCGGCGATCGGCGGCGTGACGGTCGCGTTCATGACCGTCACGTATCCGCTGCTCGCGCGCCTGGGCATCGACGTGAGCTCGACGCCGCGGCGCCGGCGACTGACGGCGCTCCAGCCCGCGCTGTTCGGGATCGGACAGGCCGTGTTCGCGCTCGGCTTCGCGTTCGCCGGCCTGCACGGCACGGGCAGAAAGCTCTACGGCGCCGAGGGGCACGCGAGCGGCCCCGGACAGATCATCGGCTTGATCGTGATGGGGCTCGGCGGGCTCGGGGCCGTCGCGGGCGGGCTGCTCTACCTCGGCCTCGTGATCTCCGCCTGGAGTCACCCGGTGCGCGCGCGGGCGCTACTCGACTTTCACCGTCCCCAACCTGAAGGAGCGACATGGCTGACTCACAAGAACGCGCCGAACATCCACTGAAACGCCTGATGGACAACGTCTGGCTGCTCTTGGTCCTCGGGGTGCTCATTCCCTTCGTGTCCTACACGCTCTGGGGCTGGGTGGAGCTCACTCGCGTTCAGCCGGCGCTGTTGCCCTGAGAGGAGAACCGCATGAGCATTCACACTCCGGAAGCGAATTGGTTCAAGGCGCCGAGCGCCGGCGAACGCGCATGGATCGGCCTGGCGCTGCTCTGGTGCGTGGTGCTCACGCTCGCGATGCCGTACTGGCATTTCAAGGGTAAGCAGAACAGCACCGGCGAAGCGTACCGGGTCGAGCCCGCGCGCTTCGCGGACCGCGTGCGCCGCTTCGTCGCCGCCAATCAGGTGGGCACGCTGAACGGGTTCCCGATCGCCGAGCCCGCTCCCGGGGGCGACGGCTACCTGCAGGCGCAGATGTGGAGTTGGTACCCGGTGCTGCGCCTCAAGAAGGGCGAGACCTATCGCTTGCACCTCTCGTCGCTCGACTTGCAGCACGGGTTTTCGGTCGCGCCCATCAACATGAATTTCCAGATTCTCCCCGGCTACGACCACGTCCTCACGGTGACGCCGACGTTGGCCGGCGAGTTCTCCATCATTTGCAACGAATTCTGCGGCATCGGGCACCACCAGATGACCGGCAGGATCATCGTCACGGAGTAGGCCCTTGACCATCACAGCCGACAGCCTCCTGCCCACCAGAGACGCGCCGCCCGCTCCGCGCGGCAACCATCGTCCCGGCCAGTCTCGTGTCTGCGAGACGACCGGGTTCACGATCGACCTCCCCGCGGAGGCCATGATCAAGCTGAACGCGGTGCTCGCCGTCGTGTTCCTGCTCTGCGGCGGCGTCGCGGCGCTGCTCATCGCGCTCACGCGCTGGCCCGCCGTGCACCTCTTGCCGGCGGCTTGGTACTACCGCCTCGTCACGTTCCACGGGCTCAACATGTTGATCCTGTGGATTCTGTTCTTCGAAGTCGCGATTCTGTACTTCGCTTCGACGGTGCTCTTGAAGACGCGGCTGGCCTGGCCCGGCGTCTCGAAAGTGAGCTTCGGTCTGATGCTCGCCGGGGCGCTGCTGATCGAGTGGGCGGTTTTGTCCGGCAACGCGGACGTGATGATGACGTCCTACGCGCCGCTCAAGGCGCACTCCGCCTTCTATCTCGGCATCATCCTGGTCGCCGTCGGCACGCTCTCGGCCGTCGCGAACTTCTTTGCCACGCTGTACATCGCGCGCCGCGACCACACGTACGTCGGGTCGTTGCCGCTCGTCGTTTACGGCGCCACGACGGCCGCCATCATCGCCGTGGTCACGCTGCTGCACGGCGCGCTCGTGATGATCCCGACCTTCTTGTGGACGCTCGGCTTGATGGGCCCGCCCGACGCCGCCTGGTACCGCCTCGTCTGGTGGGGGCTCGGCCATCAGTCCCAGCAGGTGAACGTCGCGGCCATGGTGTCGGTTTGGTACCTGATGGGCGCGCTCACGTGCCGCGCCAAGGTGCTGAACCATGCCGTCTCGCGCGGCGCGTTCGTGCTCTACATCCTATTCATCAACCTGGCTTCCGCGCATCACCTCTTGGTCGATCCGGGCGTGAGCGCGGCCTGGAAGATCTGGAATACGTCGTACGCGATGTACCTCGCCGTCCTGGCGTCGATGATTCACGGCTACACGGTGCCGGCTTCCGTCGAGGTGGCGCTGCGCAAGCAGGGGCACGACAAGGGGCTCTTCGGCTGGCTCGGCGCGGCCCCCTGGGCGAACCCCGGCTTCTCGGGCTTCTTCCTCTCGCTCCTGATCTTCGGGTTCATCGGCGGCGTGACCGGCGTCACGCTCGGGACGGAGCAGATCAACATGATTGCGCACAACACGCTGCGCATCCCGGGACACTTCCACGCGACCGTCGTCGGTGGAACCACGCTCGCGTTCATGGGCCTCACCTACTACGTCGTGCCCCTGATCTTCCGGCGTGATTTCTACGCGCGAAAGCTCGCGCGCATCCAGCCGTACGTGTTCGCGCTCGGGATCGTCTCGATGTCGCTCGGGATGAGCTTCGCCGGATCCTACGGCGTGCCGCGCCGGCACTGGGACGTCGAGTTCACGGGCGCGATGCACGCTGCGGGCTTCGATCCGTCGATTCACCTCTGGCTCGGCCTGGTGGGGCTCGGCGGAGCGCTCGCCTTCGTCGGCCTCCTCTTGTTCGTGCTCCTGGTCGTGGCTGCCGTCTTCTTCGGCCGAAAGCTCGACAAAGGGCCGATGCCCGCCTGGTGAAGGAGATGCCCATGCCCAAAGAAGAAAACGTCGCCGCTGTCGTCGAAAACGAGACCAAGCACGACGACGACTTGCACCGTGCCCCGGGCACGTTCGTCCTGGTGATCATCCTGCTCGTCTCGTTCGCGGTGTATTACTTCGCGAACTGGAAGGCGCTCGCCGATGTCTGGCAGGTGCGCTGAAGGCGAGGGCGCGACGGTCGCGCTCGCGGAGCGTCCATTTCGGGCGCTCCGCGGCTTCATCGCCGGTTCGGGCTTCGCCGTGGCGATGCTCGCGCTGCTCGCCGCGTTCGAGGCGTGGCTCGTGTTTCTCCTGCTCTGGCCGGCGTCACACGACGGTCTCGGCTCCTTCGCGGACGAGCTCAGGATCTGGTGCTTCGGTGTCGACGCCGCAGGCGAGGTTTCTGTCGGACGCATCGCGACCGTCCTCAGCGAGCCCGTGCTGCTCGCCGCCATCATCGGCTGGATCTGGGGGCCCGTGCTCCGGTGGAACCGGAGCGCCGCGCGGGTGATGCTCGTGACGCTCGCCGTCGCCGTCGCGGCCCTCGTCGTCACCTTCCGCACGCGCTCCTCCGTGGCGAACGCCTCGTCAGGACCGCTGCCGTTTCCGGCCCAGGCGCTGCGCACCGCGTACGTGCCGCCCGACCTCTCGCTGACGGACCAAACCGGAGTCGCCGTCACGCTGAAGGAGCTGCGCGGTCGCGTCGTCGTCCTCACGGGGATCTACGCCTCGTGCACCGTCGCGTGCCCCATCATCATGGGGGAGGCCAAGCGTGCTCTCGGCGTGCTCACCCTCGACGAGCGGAGTGAGGTGACGTGGCTCGCGGTGACGCTGGCACCCAGGGTCGATACGCAAGCCGTGCGCGCGACGACGGCCGAGCGCTACGGCGTGCGTGCTCCCGAGTTTCGGCTGCTTGGGGGTGAACCGTCTCGGGTCGAAGCCGCGCTCGACGCGCTTCAGATTGCGCGCAACCAGAGCGCGCACACCGCGATCATCGAGCACGCGAGCCTCTTCATCCTCGTCGATCGCAGCGGGCGGCTCGCCTACCGGTTGCCTGTCGGTGGCCGTGGCGACGCCTGGCTCGTGGATGCGCTGCGCGTCTTGCTCCACGAGCCGAGGCCGGCGTCGTGAACTTGCGGCTTCCGCTAGCGCCGTCCGCCAGCGTGCGGCGGCCGGAGCCTGCGCGCGCAGAACCCCCGCTCCGGGGCGAAGGGGCCCTGCGCGCGCTGGGCGCGGTGTTCCCGAGGCTCGACCAGCTGCTCGCGCGTGCGATTCGTCCCGAGCTGAACCCCTTCATCCACGCGGGCGGCATCGCGAACACGGCGCTCCTCGTGGCGTGCGCCACCGGGATCGTCCTTCTCGTCTGGTATCGCACGAGCGTGCATACGGCGTACGCGTCGGTGGTCGCGATCGACGCTGCGGTGCTGCCGCATTTTCTCCGTTCGTTGCACCGCTATAGCTCCGACGTGGCGCTGCTCTTCGCGCTGATCCACGCCGCTCGCGAGGCGACGGCGGGAAAGCTCGGACGCGTCCGGTGGCTGGCCTGGACGACGGGGCTCGTCGTGGTGTTTGCGCTCTGGCTCGTGGGCTTTCTCGGTTACTGGCTGGTGTGGGACGCGCGGGGTCACGCGCTCGCGCTCGGCTCCGCGCGAGTCCTCGATCGATTCCCGATCTTTTCGGAGCCGCTCTTGCGCTCGTTCCTCGCGGACGAGCTCTTGAGCTCACTCTTGTTCTTCGTCGTGTTCTTCCTTCACATGCTGATCCCCCTCGCCATGGGGATCGGGCTCTGGCTTCACATCACGCGTCTCTCGCGTCCGGCGTTCCTCACGCGCGGGTGGATGACCGTGGCGCTCATCGCATCCATGGCCGTGCTCTCGCTCGTCGCCCCGGCCGACCTGGCCGCGCCCGCGCACATGTCGAAGATTCCCTCGGGCTTCGCCGTTGACGCATGGTTCCTCTGGCCCTTGCTGCTCGGCGAGCAGCTCGGCGCGGGCGCGGCGGGGGCGCTCGTGCTGTTCGCCACGGTCGCGCTGTTTTCCGCACCGTGGCTCCTGTCGCGGGCACGTCCGCGCCCCGCCGTCGTCGAGCCGTCGCGTTGTACGGCCTGCGAGCGCTGCTACGCCGACTGTCCGTACGACGCGATTCGCATGGTCCCGCGCAGCGACGGCCGCCCGTACCCGTCCGTGGCCTTGGTCGATCCGTCGCGCTGCGTCGGCTGCGGGATTTGCGCCGGTTCCTGCGACTCCGCCGGCATCGGGCTCGACTGGTTCGACTCGTTGCGGGAGCGCCGCGCGCTCGATGAGCGGCTCGCCGAGGCGCTCACTCGAGGCCCGGCGCCCAAGGTCGCCTTCGTGTGCGCGGAGGCGACGGCATCGCCCGCGGCGCTTGCAGCCGCCGCCTCGGGGTATGAGGTGATGAGCGTCCCGTGCGCCGGCTGGGTTCATCCGCTGCTCGCGGAGCGCGGCCTCCGGCGCGGCGCTTCGGAGGTCACGGTCGTCGGCTGCCCGCCGGGCCAGTGCCACTATCGCGAAGGCAGCACGTGGACTCACGCGCGGCTTTCCGGACGACGTGAGCCCGCTCTACGTACCGAGCGCACGGGCGACGCCGTTCGGTCGCTGGACCTCTACCGGCACGAAAGTGCCTCGCTTCCGCGTGCTCTCGCCGCCGCCTCGTCCTCCAAGGCGCGGGCGCCGCACGCGCCTGGCCGCTTCGTCGCTGGTGCCGCGGGACTCGTACTCGCCGTCACGCTCTCGGGCATCGCCTGGGGTGGGACACGGCTCTGGTATCGAGCCCAGGACTGTGAGCCCGCGCTCGTCGTCTCGCTCAAGGCGGCGGGCGCGACGAAGAATGCTTGCCGCCCCCTCACCGCCGAGGAACGCAAGGGGCTCCCCATTCACATGCAGGGACAAACCGTGTGCGAGCGCGGGCGCGCCGACGTTCGCTTGCGCATTTCGATCGACGGTCGGATGGTGCTTCGGAAGTCGTACGCACCGCGCGGCGTATGGGGTGACGGCAACAGCGTCGCCATCGAGCGCCTCCGCGTGCCCGCCGGGGACCACCGCGTGCGGGTCGAGGTCGGCGACGGCCTCGATACAGGGGCATTTGTCTACGTTGCGGAGCGAACCGCTCGCTTCGAGAGCGCGCGCCAAACCTCGGTGCTGTTCGACCAGAGCCGCACCTTCCGCTGGTACTGAGCAAGCACGTCTGCTCGTGATTCGCTAGACTAGCTCCGAGAGGTCTCCACGTGGAACCGCCGGCGTCTTCGCTCAGAACTCCTCTCGCTCGCGCCGTCTTCGCCATCGGGCCGCGGGGCCGCAAGCTGAGCCCCGCGGTCGCACAAACGCTACCGCTCTTGGAGCTGGCGATCGGCGACGTCACGCTCGAAGCGACGGACGCCATCGTCAACCCGGTGGGTGGTCAGGTGGACCAAGCCGTGCGGCAAGCCGCCGGCCCCGCGCTCGACGCGGCGCTGCGCGAGCGTATCGCCGAGCTCGACCCCCCGCGTCTCGTGCCGGGGCAGATCGTCGTCACCGGCGGCTTCGCGCTGCGCGCGAAGCACGTGCTCCACTGCGCGCCACCCATCTACGCCGACGATCCAGTGCGCGCGCGTACCGAGCTCGAGACGTGCCACATCGAGGCGCTCGGTGTCGCGAAGCAGCTCGCCTTCATCTCGCTCTCGATCCCAGCGATCGCGACCGGCGTGCAGCACTTCC
>DASUGE010000611.1:0-10980 GCA_036274215.1 Polyangiaceae bacterium
CACCGGCCGGGGGTAGAACGCGGCGGCGATCTGCGCCACGCCGTTGGCCATTCGCTCGACGAAGAATTCGCTCGGCTTCTCGAAGCCGGCCGTGCGCCGCTTGATCTCGGAGAGTGCAGCGGGATCGTCGACCCGCTCGGGGTGCACGAGCGCCATCGGATGGATCCCGATCGCGCTCGACACGAGAAATTCCACGCGCAAGAGCCCGACGCCGGCGCTCGGCAGCTGTCCGAGGAGGAACGCATTCTCCGGATTGCCGACGTTGAGCAGCACGGGAACGCGCGGCTCGGGCAGGGCCCTGGGGTCGAGCTCGCGGCGATCGAAGTCGACGCGCCCGGAGTAGACCTTGCCCTCGTCTCCCTCGGCGCACGAGACGGTCACGACCTGACCCGTGACGAGCGTCCCCGTGGCGTTGCCGGTACCGACGACGCAGGGGATGCCAAGCTCGCGGGAGACGATGGCGGCGTGGCACGTGCGTCCGCCGTGATCGGTCACCACCGCCGCCGCGCCTTCGAGCACGGGCTCCCAATCCGGGTCCGTCATCGCGGCCACCAGCACTTCCCCGCGCCGAAACGTCCCGAGATCCGCCGGGGAGTGAATCACCCGCACGGTGCCGAAACCGACCTTCGAGCCGACGCTCTTGCCGTGCACGAGCACGTCGCCTTTGCCCCGCATGCGAAACATCTCGAACTTCGGGGGCCCGCTCTGCGCGTGCACCGTCTCCGGACGCGCCTGAACGATGAAGAGCTGCCCCGACCGTCCGTCTTTCGCCCACTCGATGTCCATCGGGGTCGGGTGACCGGCGCGCTTCGTGTAGTGCTCTTCGATCCGAAGCGCCCAGCGCGCGAGCATCTGCAGCTCTTCGTCGCTCAAGACGGGTCTCAGGCGCAGCTCGGCGGGCACGCGCTCTTCGACGACGGCGCGGTTGCCGCCCGCGGCGTAAACGAGGCGGATCTCCTTGTTACCGAGCTCGCGGCGAATGATCGAAGGGTAGCCGTTCTCGAGCGTCGGCTTGTGGATCCAGAACTCGTCCGGGTCGACCTTGCCCTGCACGACGCTCTCGCCGAGGCCCCACGACCCCGTCAGCACGACGACGTCGCGGAAACCGCTTTCGGTATCCAACGTGAAGATCACCCCCGCGGAGCCGAGGTCGCTGCGCACCATCTTCTGCACGCCGACCGAGAGGGCCACGTCGCGCTCCCGAAACCCGCGCTCGGCGCGGTACACGATGGCGCGATCGGTGAAGAGCGAAGCCATGCAGTCGCGCACGGCTTGCATCAGGCGCTCGCGCCCGCGCACGTTGAGGTAGCTCTCCTGCTGACCCGCGAACGACGCGGTCGGCAGGTCTTCGGCGGTCGCGCTCGAGCGAACGGCCACGTCGGTCTCCTCCTCCTCGTAGCGCTTCGAGAGCTCGCGGTACGCCTGGGCGATGCGTGCCTCGACCTCGGGGGGGAGCGGTGCGGACCGAATGCGCTCGCGCACCCGCGCGGCGACGCGGGAAAGTGCAGCAATGTCCTTGACATCGAGCCCGTCGAGCTCCGCGTAGATGACCTCGGCGAGACCGGCCCGCTGAAGGTGCAGCCGGAACGCGCCGGCCGTGATGGCGAAGCCGTCGGGCACGCGAATCCCCTGCCCGGACAGCGAACGGATGAGCTCGCCGAGCGATGCGTTCTTGCCACCGACCTCGGCGACGCGCCCGAGGTCGAGCTCACGGAACGGGATGATGTAAGGCATTGGATCAGTGCTCCTCGGTGGGGGACCATCTCGAGCGGAACCAAGCGAGTGCCCGGACGACGACCTCACTGCTCGCCGAGGTCACGACGGCAGCGCCGGCGAGAAAGCCCCAGAGCCAGGGCTTCATGGGCGTCAGATGCAGGGCCGCGCGCAATGGCGGCACGGCAACGCACAGAAGGACCAGCGCGAGACCGACCGCGACGGAGCCGTGCAGCCACGCGTTCGGACCCGGTCGCGGGCCGAGACGGCGCGCGGGATAGACGCTGAGCAGCTTCGCGAACGACTCGTAGACGAAGACGGCCGTCGCGGTCACGGCGACTGCGGCGCCGAAGGCGGGCAACACGACGAGCAGCGTGAGCCCCATCACGGCCTTGAAGCCGCCGTCCCCGAGCACGAACGCGAGCGTCTCGCGGTCGAGGAGCGGGCTCGCTCGGGGGCGCGGGGGCCGCCGCATCGTGCCCGGGCTTCGATCGGCGGAGAGCGCCAGCGCGGGCGGACCATCGCCGAGAAAGTTGATCCAAAGCACCTGCAGGGCCGTGAGCGGCACCAGCACCGCGCCGAGCTCATTTTGTAGGCCGAGGACGATCGACCCGAGCGTGCCGCCGAGCACGAGCAGCATCAGCGCGACGTTGCTCGAGAACGTGTAGCGGATGAAGTTCAGCATGTTCTCGTAGATCATGCGGCCCTCCTCCACGGCGACGACGATGGTCGAGAACTCGTCGTCGAGGAGCACGACGTCGGCGACTTCGCGCGCCACCTCGCTGCCGCGGAGACCCATCGCGACGCCCACGTCGGCGCGCTTGAGCGCCGGTGCGTCGTTCAGCCCGTCGCCGGTCATCGCGACGACCTCACCGCGCGCCTGCAGCACGTCGACGATCCGGAGCTTGTGCTCGGGGAGGAGCCGCGCGAACACGCGGACGGTGTCGAGCGCGCGGCCGAGCGCCTCGTCGCTCAGCGTCTCGAGCTCGGCGCCGGTCAGGACACCTTCACCGACGATGCCCACCTTGGCGCCGATGGAACGTGCCGTCTCGGGATGATCGCCAGTCACCATCAGCACACGGATGCCCGCGGCCTCCGCGGCGCGAACGGCCTCGAGCGCCGTGGGCCGCGGCGGATCCCAGAGCATGACGAGGCCCAAGAACTCGAGGTCGGATTCCGTGTCGCCCGCGCCCGTGGCGAGCGCCAGCACTTTGAAGCCCTCACGAGCTTGCGCCTCGGCACGCTCGGCCCAGCGCCGGCGCTCACCGGGCTCGAGCCGCGAGCGCTCGAGGATCGTCTCGGGCGCACCCTTCACGTAGCTGCGGAGGCCGCCACCGGGCGCGACCACCGTGACCCGCATGAACTTCCAGCGACTGTCGAACGGAAAGGACGAGACGCGCGCGTTGGCGTGTCGGAGCGCGGGGACATCGGCGCCGCGCGAGCGAGCATAGGCGAGGAGGCCGCGCTCGAGCGGGTCGCCCGCCTCACGCTCGTGGTCGGCGTCGTTCGCCAGGGTGAGGGCCAGGAGCGCGTCGGCTTCGCGATCGCTGAGCAGCGACTTCACCGTCAAGCGGTTCTCCGTCAGCGTGCCCGTCTTGTCGGAGGCGATCACGGTCACGGAGCCGAGCGCCTCCACCGCCGAGAGCCGCCGCACGACTGCGTTCCGCCTACCCATGCGCTGCACGCCGAAAGCGAGCGCGAGCGTCATCATCATCGGCATGCTCTCGGGAACCACCGCGACGCCGAACGCGACCGCGAACATCACGATCGCCGGAAAATGCGCGAACCCGTCGACGGCGATGCCGAGCCCCATCAAGAGCAGCGCCAGCGCCGCGACGTAACGCGCGAGCCGCGCGCCGAGCAGGTCGATGCGCCCTTCGAGCGGCGTTTTCCCGACCTCGATGTGCTCGAGCGCCCCGGCGAGCTTGCCCATCGTGCTCACCGCACCCGTTCGCGTGACCACGAGCTCGCTGCGCCCGCGCACGACCAGCGTCCCGCTCATCAGGTCGTCCCCGTCGTTCTTCTCGACCGATTGCGACTCCCCGGTGAGCAGGGACTCGTCCGTGCACAGCGATTCGCAGGCCTCGGCCTTGCCGTCGGCGGCGATGCGATCGCCGGCCTCGAGGCGAACCCGGTCTCCGGGGACGAGCTCGGTCGCTTCGATGCGGGTGAGCGCGCCGTCGCGAATGACCCACACGTGCGGCGTTCCGAGCCGCTCGAGCTCGTCGAGCGCGCTCTCCGAGCGATATTCCTGGAGCACCCCGAGCCCCGCGTTCAGCACGAGGACGGCGAAGATGGCCAGCGCTTCGATCGGGGCTCCCTGAGCCCCGGCATAGAGCCAGCCGAGAAGATCCAGCCCGAGCGCCCCGAGCAGGAGGTAGATGAGCGCGCTCCGGAGCTGCCGCGCGAGGCGCCGAAAAAAGCTCGGCCGCACCGGCACCGGCAAGGCGTTCGGCCCGAAGCGTCCGAGTCGCTCCCGCGCCTCGCTCGCCGTCAGGCCCGTACGATGCTCTTCGACCTGGCTCACGTCACATTTCGGTGCACTGCGCGTGCCAGCGTGAGCCGCGTGCAAGGTGGCGTCACGCAGCGCTGGATTTTCGCCGCAGCCGGATCCGGCGCAAGATCTGCGCCGTGGAGGACGCTCAGGACAGCTGCGAGATCCGCTCAGCCAGAGCTTCCAAGCTCGTCGAGCGCACGACGAAGCCGCTCGAGCTCGGCGCCCGTGACTAGGCTCAACCCCGGGGCGACGGCACGGTAAGCACGGCCACGGGCGCGAGCCGAACGAGCTTTTCGGCGACGCTCCCGAGCAGCAGGTGGCGGAGGCCGGTACGACCGTGCGTGCCGACCACGAGCAGCTCGTGCTTGCCGAGCGAGAGCTCCTCGAGGATGCGACCCGCCGGATTGCCCGAGAGCAACCGTGTCTCGAACGTCGTCGCCGAAGGCAGATTGGCGCGAGCGATGAAGCTCGTCATCTCCGCTTCGGCGTTCTCGCGAATCAGCTCGGTGAGCGGCCGCTTCTCGCCCGTCGGCCCGACCAGCACGGTGTCCGAGACGTAGGCGGGGCGGTCCCAGACGTGCACGACATCGAGCGAGGCGCCGAGCTGTTGCGCGAGCGCGCCGGCATAGGCGAGCGCGGCGCCGGATCCTTCGGAATAGTCCACCGGAACGAGGATACGACGAATGGCCATGGCGGATCCTACTCCCTATCGCTCTCTCTTGCCGCTGATGTACCGACCCACGAGCTCCGCCTCCGCTTGTTCGTGAGCGCGCAGGGCAGCGCTCAACGCACGCGCCGGTGCGGGGAGCTCGCTCCAGCGAGCGGGGTCCTCGACGACCAGCGCGAGGTTTCGAACCATCTCGAGCATCACGCGATGCTCGGTCTTGAGATCCACGATCCCAGGCAGGAGATCGGGCCGTTCCTGAGCCATGGTGCCGAAGTGAGCGCGGCCCTCCTCGGCCTCGAAGTGAGTCGACAGTGCCGCGCAGAGCTCCTGGATCAGGCGGCGTGGCTCGAGCTCGGGCGGCAGCGTCATTTGGCCGGCCTCGAGCGCCGAGCACGTCGTCGTGAGACTTCTCAACGTCTCGCGCAGATGCTCGTGCTCGCTCAGCACGGTGGTCAGGCGGCCAAAAAACGTCGGAAGCGGACTGTGCATGGTCATGCAAACCTCTCGAAAAACCCCTGCAGCAAGAAGCGGGCCTCGAAGCGGCACGGCGAAACTTCGCGGAAATCGCGTCGCGACGCGCGGCGCTCGACGCGCAAACCCTGCGCTAGCGGCTGGAAGCGCGCAGTGTCTGCCGCTCTGCCGTGCACGGGTCTGCCGTAGCTCAGCGCGGCTCGACACGCGCGCCGTCCTTGACCCGATCCCCCGGATGGACGGCGACGGCAGTCCCCTCGGCGAGACCCGCGCTGATCTCCGCCTCGGTCTCGCCACGGTGACCGAGCGTGACGGGGGTAAGACGAGCCACGTTGCCGTTCACCACGAAGACGGCCCAGCCGTCACCGTGCCGGAACACGGCGCCCTGCGGGACCTTGAGCACGCGCTCGGCCTGCCACAGCACGATGCGCGCCTCGACCCGGTAGCCGTCGCCGAGCGTCTCCCATTGCCTGCGCGGATCGGTGAGCGCGACGATCACGTTGACGCGCTGCTCGTCCACGCCGAGCGCCGAGGGCCGCGTGAACGCGGAGGGCTCGACGCGCCGCACGCGACCTTCGATCGGGTGATCGCCGCCCCAGCCGCGAATCACGACCGGCGTCCCCGGCAGCACGTGTACCGCGTCCGTCGTCAGGAGGTCGACCACGACCTCGAGCGCCGAGGGATCGCCGACCTCGACGAGCGGAGTGGACGCCTGGACGACGCCGGCACTCTTGTGATGGATCCCGAGCACGCGACCCGACACGGGTGAGAGAACGTCCACGTGGTGATCCTTCGGCGCGCCGGACCCCTCGCGCCCCAGCGCGACGCGCGCTACCCGCACCTCCTCGACCGCGACCTTGCTGCCGAACTCCGCCGAGGAAAGCTCCTCGTCCCGCATGCGCACGGCGAACTCGGCCTGCTCGAGGGCCTGCGCCGGAATCGAGCCGTTCAGCGACAGCTTCTTGTCGCGCGCGAGCTCCTGCTCGGCGAGCTCCTTCGCGACGCGGGCGCGCGACACCTGAGCTTGGGCCTGGCCGAGCGCCGAGCGCGCGGCACCGAGCCGTGCCTGGGCCTCGGCACGGGTGCGCTCGTCGAGCAGCGGCGACTGGGTCGGGGCGATCTCGGCGAGCGGATCGCCTTCCTTCACGGCATCGCCGGGCTCGAGCCCCAAGCGCGAGAGGCTGCCCGTCACGGGCGCGGACACGAGGTAACGATCCTTCACGCGCGTCGTCCCGTCTTCGACGATCGCCACGACGAGCGGACCGCGCAGCACGCGGGCGGCGTCGATGGGCACCGGCTGCGGGCGCATGGCGAGCACCGTCCCGACCCCTGCCGCCGCAAGCAGGAGCGCGAGCATGGCGTGCCGCGCGTTCCGCGCCAAGGCGCGCCGCCGGTCACGCGCCTTCTTGCGAGCGACGTCGACGGGAGGGCGCGTGCTCGGTGAAGCGGCGTCGTCGAGGGGGGCGCTGGTTTCGAGGGTGGACATCGGGGAACTCCTCACTCTCTCGCTTTGAGCACGCCGACCAAGTCGAGCGTATCGAGGCTCCTTCGGACCCATAGAGCGCTCACCAAGGCGGCGAGCACGGTGACGGCGGCCGAGAGCAAGTACGTGCGCGGGGCGATCACCACCGCCCAGCGGAACGTCTCTTGATCCACGCCGCGCATGAACGCCTCGGCCCAAACGCGACCGAGCCAGAGGCCCGTCGGAACCGCGAGCAGCACCTCGATGGCCTGGCTCGCGAGCAGAATTCCGGAAATTTCGCGGATATTGAAGCCCAGCACGCGCAGGCTCGCGAGGTCACGCGCCCGCGCCGCGAGCCCGATGCGCGCGTTGTTGTACACGACACCGAGCACGATGCCGCCCGAAAGCGCGATCGAGATCATGGTCCAGACGTTCATGATCGACGTGTTCATGTCCAGCAGCCGCTGCATGTCGCCGGCCGCATCGGAGACGTCGATGACGTGCGGCGATCGACGCAACGCGGCCTCGACGCCCTCGAGCTCGCGCGGGTCGACGGTGAGCAGCGCCGAGGACACGGCCCCGAGATCGCCCTCGAGCGCCGCCAATACTCCCGCGCGCGCGTAAATCGAAAGACCGATCGACTCGTCGACGAACCCGACGACGACGGGCTTCACCGTGCGCCGGTCCCCTTCCCTGAGCTCGAGCTCGGGCCGGTCCCCGATGCGCAGCCCGAGCACGTCGCCGAGCGTTTTCGTCAAGACCACGCCGTCCGCCGGGATCGTCACCTCGGAGCCGCCCCGCCCCACGAGGCGCCGCAGGGTATTTTCGGCTGGAAGGCCCATGATCACGCTCGAGCGCGCGCGGTGCTCGTGGACGATGCGCACCGGCACGGCGCGAATCCCTTCGGCCGTCAGGACTCCCGGTAACCGGCCGAGTTGACCGACGACCTCGGGCGCCACGGGACGCGCGAACACGACGGCGAGGTCCTGCCGTTGCTCGCG
Organism: Polyangiaceae bacterium; assembly: GCA_036274215.1. GTDB lineage: Bacteria > Myxococcota_A > Polyangia > Polyangiales > Polyangiaceae > PMG-095. The sequence goes on from DASUGE010000611.1 coordinate 7,812, forward strand.
CCGGAAGGTGCCCTCGAAGTAGCCGAGCAGCGAGTCGAGCCCGAAGTGGCTCAGGATCAAGAGCGAGACGGCCCCGGCGATCCCGAACGACGAGAAGAGCGTGCGCAACGGCCGCCGTGTCACCTCGCGCACGATCATCATCCCGCTCGCACCAAACAGGGCATGCAGACCGAGTCGCTCGATCAGGCTCCGCCGGTAGCGCGGTGGGGCCGGCGGCTGCATCGCTTCGGCGGGTGGCAGGCGAACGGCGCTACGCACGGCCCCGAGCGCACCGACGAGCGCCGCGGCAGCGCTCACCACGACCGCCACGACCATGAGACCCGGCGTCATGTGAAACTCGAGCACCGGGAATCGGAACGACCGCGCGTACAGCTCGAGCACGACGCGGCCGAGCGCATAGCCGCCGGCGAGCCCCACGACGCAGCCCGGCAAGAGCACGAGCGTCACGAGGCCGAAGTAATGGAGACCGACCTCCCGGTTCGAATAGCCGACCGCCTTGAGCGTCGCGATCTCTGGTCTTTGCAGTCGAATCATGCGACCGAGCACCAAGTTGACGAGGAACGCGGTCACGCCGAGAAACACGGCCGGCACCATCTCCGACAGCATCCCGAGCTGGTCGAGCTCCTGCGACAGGATGCGGTGCGACAGCTGGTCCTTGCGACCGACGGATCCCGTGCCTCCGTACCGCGCGAGGATGCGGTCGAGTCCGACCCGCACCGCCTGCTCGGAAGCGCCGGGCGCGAGCTTGAGCGTCACGTCGTTGAACGCTCCGTCGAGCTGGAAGGCGCCGGCTCGAGCGGAGCGCTCCATCCACAGCACGGCGTGACGCTTCGGGTCGTCGACGAGCGCGCCGGGGCGTATCGAGTAGACGAACTCCGGCGACAACACGATACCGACGACGCGCAGCGCGCGGCGCTTGCCGTTCACGACCACCGGCACGCGCTGTCCGGGCTCGAGCCCGTGCGCCTCCGCAAAGGAGTCGAGCAGGACGACCTCGTCGTTCTTTCCGCTCTCGGGGAAGCGCCCCCGCCGCAGGAACAAGGCGTTCGTCGCGGGGGGTCGCGCTGCCGGCAGCGAAAGAACGCGGCCGTAGGCCGGCCGCGGCATGCCGTCGATCGGCAGGGTCACCTCTTCGGCGACGCGGGTCTCCACGATCGCCACGCCCGGCAGCGCCTCGATCTGGCGGGCGACGGACTCCGGCGCGCGCTCGGCGCGGGCGAAGACGTCGGCGAACCGAAAGCGATCGTAGTAGTCGAGCTGGGAGGCGGCGAGCGACGAGTACGTTCCACGGAGCGAGATGAAGCAGACGATGCCGCTCGCGAGAACGATGGCGATCGTCACGATCTGCCCGCGCAGGCGCCACGCCTCTCGGTAGAGCTTCCGATTGAGCGCCGTGAGCCACATCGTTCGCCTCACCAGCGTAGGTCGGCCGCGCGCGCCCGCTGCGTGTTCCGGCGGGTATCCTGAATGCGACCATCGCTGAGCGTGACGACTCGATCCGCAACGGAGGCGATGGGCGCGTTGTGGGTGATGATGGCGGTCGAGGTACCGAGCTCGTGATTGACGCGCTCGAGCACCTCCAGCACGAGAATTCCCGTGCGAAAATCCAGCGCCCCCGTGGGCTCGTCGCAGAGCAACACGGAGGGGCGCTTGGCGATCGCGCGCGCGATCGCGACGCGCTGCTGCTCGCCGCCGGAAAGCTGCGTGGGGAAATGCTCGAGACGCTCGCCCAACCCCACGAGCCCGAGCGCCTCCTCCGGCTCCAAGGGGTCGTCCGCGATCTCGGTGACGAGCGCGACATTTTCGCGCGCCGTCAGGCTCGGGATCAGGTTGTAGAACTGGAAGACGAAGCCGACATGGTGGCGGCGGTACGCCGTGAGCTCGGCTTCGTCGGCCAGCGTGAGCTCCTCGCTCCCGAAAAAGACGCGGCCGTCGCTCGGAACGTCGAGCCCGCCGAGGATGTTGAGCAACGTCGATTTTCCGCTGCCCGAGGCCCCGAGCAGCACGAGGAATTCGCCCGCGCAAAGCTCGAACGACACGCCGTCGAGCGCTCTCACGTCGACTTCGCCCATGCGATACACCTTCGACAGGTCCACACACGACAGGATCGGCGCTCCTGAGCCGGCTCGGGCTTGCGCGGAAGCGTTGGAAACGAGCTGCATCGTCGTTGCCACGGGGGTTCTCCCGCAGGCAACGCAAGGCGCGTACCACTCGGACCTGCTCCCCCTCTGCAAACTCGCCGGACTCGTGCGGCTCGTCCGCGCAAACCGTGCGCCCGCGCGCTTCGAGCGACCACAATTTTGCGCGCCGTCGCTGCGATTTCTGCGACGCCGCGAGCACGACAGCGTGGCACGCCGGGTGCACCGAACGAGCGCATGGGAACCATTCATCGCATCCTCGTTCCGGTGGATTTCTCGGAGCCGTCGCGCAGAGCCCTCGACTACGCAGCCAAGCTCGCGCGTCCACTCGGGGCAGCCATCGACGTGCTTCACGTCGCAGAGGTCCCCGCGTTCGTGCCGTCCGCGAGCATGCCCGAAGCCGGTGCCTCGGATCTGTCGCTGGTCGCGCTCGTGCGCGAAGGCGCCGACAAGATGCTCACCCAGTTCGTGGTCGAGGCCGCAGCGCGCGGCATCGTGGTGCAAGCGTCGCGGCTCGAGCTCGGCTCGCCGGCACGAGTCATCACGGAGCTAGCGGTCGCAGGCGACTACGACCTGATCGTGATTGGCACGCACGGTCGCACGGGCCTCACGCGTGCCTTGATGGGGAGCGTCGCCGAGCGGGTCGTGCGCCATGCGCCCTGCCCCGTCCTCTCGGTGCGCCCTTGCGCCGCGCCCGACCCTGCTCGCCCGACGCTGAACACCCGAATCCCCTGTCAGAATGAGCACTTGGGGAGGGGACAAGTAATCGGTTGACAGCCTGCGTGGGACCCCAATATGTTGTGGTTCGTGCTGGTGCCTCTGGACAAATGTCCAGGGGCTGAAAAGGGAACCCGGTCGGAAGCCGGGGCTGCCCCGCAGCGGTAGGCGAGAACGATATCCGCGACAGGCACTGGTTCCCCGCGAGGGGGCCGGGAAGCCGCGGAGTGTAGGAAGACGGCGAAAGCCGAAGCGCTCGCGAGCCCGAAGACCTGCCGGCATACGGCACTGGGAAGACCTCCCGGTGCCGGTTC
>DASUGE010000612.1:0-4772 GCA_036274215.1 Polyangiaceae bacterium
CGCCTTGACGCACCTGCGCCAGGTTCCGCTGGCCGAAGCCGTGCTCAAAGCCGCGAGCCAGGCGCGCCGGTTCCAGCGTCGCTGAAGCCGGTGGTGACGTGCTATTGCCAGTGTCACGGTAAGCTGTAAGAACACACCAAGAATACCTTCGGTTCCCGCGTATACAGGTTCGAACATGCTGACTCGTCGCGCTCTGCTCGCCCTCGCCGCCGGTTCCACCCTGGCCACGCTCGGGGCGACCGCCATCGCCGGGCCGAACCCGCCGCCTGCCGCCCCTGGGCCGCTCACCGCCGAGCAGATCGCCGATCGCGTGCAGGGCTTCTACGACAAGACCAAGACGTTCAAGGCGTCGTTCAAGCAGGTCTACACGGCCAAGGCCTACGCCAAGACGAAAGAAGGCGTCGGCGTCGTCATCCTCGAGAAGCCGGGGAAGATGAGCTGGCGCTACACGAACAACGGCAACCGCATCGTCTCCGACGGCAAGGTGATTCGCGTCTACGAAAAAGAGAACCAGCAGATGTACGAGCAGCCGCTCGACAAGAGCCCGTACCCGGCTGCGCTCGCGTTCCTCGTCGGCACCGGCAGCCTGAAGCAGTCGTTCAAGCTCACGAAGATCGATCCGAAGACCGTCAACTTCGAAGGCGGGTTCGTGCTCGCCGGCGAGCCGCGCGAGGCGACGCCCGCGTACCAGAAGATGCTGCTCTACGTCGATGCCGCGACGTACCAGGTGCGCCGCGTGCTCTTGCTCGACGCGCAGGGCAACAAGAACCGCTTCGACTTCAGCGGCACGGAAGTGAACCTGAAGACGCCGCCCGGCGAGTTCGCGTTCACGCCGCCGAAGGGCACTCAGGTCGTCCGTCCGTAGGCGCTACGCGCGGCATGCCGCCGGCGTGTCGCGCGACTATTCGAGCAGCCGGCGCTCGCCGTTTCCCTGCACGTCCACGTAGGCGTACGGGCGGGCGTCGCCCGGCCGGTACGTGAACGAGCCCGGGTTCAGGTAGCCGTCTTTCGTGTCGGGCACGTGCGTGTGGCCGAAGATGACGGTCTTCGCGCCCGTGATGCTCTGAACGTGCCCCGCGGCCTCGCGCAGGCGCTTCACGGGGAGGCCTTCGTAGCGGTTCGTGCCGCGGCGCTTCGACTCGAGCAGGTAGAGCCCGCTCAGAAGTGCCAGGCCGAGCGCACCCGTGCTGCGGAGGGCGATGCCGACGCCGACGCCGCCGGCCGTGCTCACCGTCGCGATCAGGCGGTCGAAGTAGAGCCGGAAGAACGAGCGCTCGAAGCTTTCGTGCGTCGGGCGTGGCCGGTCGTCCAGCAGCCGCTGCAGCACGTCGCGCTCGAGACCGAGCTCCGGCAAAAAACTCGCGAGCAGTGCATCGCCGCGCTCCTGCTCGCGTGCGACGGCGGGCCGCCACCCCGCCTCGCGACAAAAATGCCCCGCCGTTCCGAGGTAATTCGCGAGCACGAGCGGCATCCGAAACCCGTACGCGCGCCACGCGCGCTGGAGCGCCTCCACCGGCGTGATCTCCGTGGCATGGGCGAAATCGAAGGCTTCGTTCGGCGCGAGAAAGCGCCGCGTCAGCGCCACGCCGAGCGGCTCCGTATCGAGCGTCGGCACGACCAGGGGATGGGTCGGCGCGTTGTCCGGGTCGTAGGCGTGCCCGTGCTCGACGTGCACCGTTCCGTGGCGCAAAAACCAGGCTGGCAGCGTCAGCGCCGCTTCGGTCGAGAGCTCGAGCCAGGCGAGCAGCCGATCGCGCAGGCCGCCCATCGCGACCGCAGCGTCGTGGTTGCCGGGTAAAATGGCGAGCCGCCCTTGCCCGCGGAGGTGGCGGCGCAATGCGTCGCGGAGCTCGATTTCGGGCGCGAGCATCCCGAGCAGGCTTTCGTGCGGATCGCGCGCCGGGGCGTCCAGGGACAAGTTCCAGACGTCGCCGTTGAGCACGACTTCCGCGCCCGCGTTGGCCTCGACTAGGCGGGCGAGCGCCTTGCCCGTGTCGGGCCGACCACCGTGGGAGAAATGCACGTCGCCCACGACGACGAGCGGCCGCTCGAGCATGGGCATGGCGTGGTGGAGACCCTAGCACCCCCGCGCGCTCCGTGTATGCTCGGCCCGAAAATGGCAATGGCCCTTCGCACGCTGGGCGCCCGGGGTGTCGGGCTCGTGGCCAACGCCGTGTGGCCGCTCTTGCTCGCGTACGGCGAGCGCTTCCCCGGCGCCCCCTTTCAGCCGCGCTGGGCGCCCGCGCCGTTGCAGCGCAAGAAGGATCGCACCTTCCCGCCGCTCGGCTGGCCGCGCCGGACCGACTCGCTCTGCCCCGTGTGCGTGCGCGAGGCGCGCTCGGCGGTCCTTTCGGGCTCGGTCGATTGGGCGAGCTTCATCGCGCAGAACCCCGGCGAAATCCCGGCCGACATCGTCGAAAAAGACGGCAAGGTCGTGATGCAGAAGGAGTGCCCGAAGCACGGCCGCTTCGAGGACGTGATGAGCATCGATCCGGCGTTCCTCGCCCGCATCGAGCGCCTGTTCCCGGGCCGCGACTACACGGCGCCGAAGACGCCGCTGCGCGAGCACGGCACGTCTTCCGTGAAGTACGGCCGCGGCTCCGTCCTCACGGTCGACCTCACGAATCGCTGCAACATGATGTGCGATCCGTGCTTCATGGACGCGAACCAGGTCGGCTTCGTGCACGAGCTCGGCTGGGACGAGGTGAAGAAGATCCTCGACGACGCGCTCACGGTCAAGCCGCGCCGCCAGCTGAGCGTGCAGTTCTCGGGCGGCGAGCCGACGCTGAGCCCGCACTTCATCGACGCCATCCGCTACGCGCGCGAGGTCGGCTACTTCTCCGTGCAGTGCGCGACGAACGGCATCCGCTTCGCGCAGGAGCCCGAGCTCTGCCACGCCGCGAAAGAGGCCGGCATGCGCCTCTGCTACCTGCAGTTCGACGGCGTGACGAACGAAGCGAACTCGCACCGGAAGGTCGGAAACCTGTTCGACGTGAAGCTCCGCGCCATCGAGAACCTCGCGGCCGCGGGCATCGACGTCGTGCTGGTCGTCACCGTGGTGAACGGCGTGAACGACGACCAGGTGGGCAAGGTCCTCGAGTTCGCGATCGACAACGCCGACAAGGTGACTGTCGTGTCCTTTCAGCCGGTGAGCTTCACCGGGCGTGACGAGGAGATCGACGACGAGCGGCGCCACGCCCAGCGTTACACGCTGAGCCACCTCGCCCACGACGTGAAGGGGCAGCTTGGCATGACCGAGCCCCAGCGCGACTGGTTCCCCCTCTCCGCGATGAACCCGTTCTCGGACGTAGTCGATCTTCTGCTCGGCGCGAATGCCGAGTTCGGGGCGCTCAAGTGCGGCTGCCATCCGAATTGCGGCATCGGCACCGTGCTGCTCGTCAACAAGCGCACCAAAGCCGTCACGCCGGTCGCGGAGTTCCTCGATCTCGAGGCGATTCTCAAGGACGCGCAGGCGATCGCCGACGCGGGGCTCGGGCGCATTCCGACGCTCACGGCGCTCGGCGTGTCGCTCGCCCGAAACTTCCGCGCCGAGCGCGCTCCCGCGGGTTACTCGTTTGCGGAGCTCTTCCGCCAGTTCACGAGCCAGATTGGCGCCAAGGGTGACCGCGTCGGCGCGAGCGAGGGCGACGCGGGCGAGTTCGACTGGCGCTTCCTGTTCGTCGCGGGCATGTGGTTCCAGGATCTCTTCAACTACGACTTCCGACGCACGGAGATGTGCATCATCCCGTACGGCACGCAGCTCGGTGAGATCTCGTTCTGCGCCTACAACACCGGCGTCGGCTTCCGGCAGATCATCGAGAAGATGAAACGCACGGCGACCGTCGCGGAGTGGTTCAAGATGCACGGCAAACACCCCGTCTACGCCAAGAATCAGTCTCTCCCGCTGCCGGAAGGTCCGCTCACCGTGATCGCCAAAGAGCGGGAGTCCGAACAGAAAAGGCGGCTTCCGCTGCTCGACGCGAGCGTGCCGCGTTTCTGATAAGATAGGGGGCTATGACTCCCGTCGAGAAGACGATCGTGAAGTCGCTCGTGGCCGTGGCATGGTCGGACGGCGCCTTGGCCGAGCCGGAATCGGGGATGATCGACAGCCTGCTCTGGGCGTTCGGCGCGAGCGAGGAGCAAGAGGCGGAGATTCGCGAGTTCGCGAAGAAGAAGCGCACCATCAAGGGCGACATCGTCGCCAAGGCCCTCGACCAGGAGGGTCGCGAGCTCCTGTTCGCCCACGCCGCGCTCCTCACGCACGCCGACGGCAAGCAAACGCCGGCCGAGGCCAAGCTCCTGAAGACGCTCGCCGAGCACCTCGAGTTCTCGGAAGAGGACGCGAAGCGGATCGCGGATCACGCGAAGGAACGCGCGAAGGGGATGCGGAAGTAAGGCCTACGTTGCCGCCGGTCGTGTGCCGGCGCCTGCGACCAGGCTGACGAGCCGCTGGTGGCCGACCGCTCCCGTCTGCTCCGCGACGCGCTTGCCGCCGGCGAAAACGGCGAAATACGGAATGCCCTGCACTCCGAAGCGTGCCGCGAGCTCCGGATGCTGCTCGGTGTTCACCTTGAGCACGACGGCGCGGCCGGAGAGCGCACCCGCGGCTTTGCCCACCTCCGGCGCGACAGCACGACAGGGGCCGCACCAAGGGGCCCAGAAGTCGACGAGGACGGGGACGGGGCTTTCGCCGACGATCTCGTCGAAGGCGGCCGGAGCGACCTCGAGCGGTGCGTCGCTCGGTGCGAGGCGCGCCTTGCACTCGCCGCAGC
>DASUGE010000613.1:0-6948 GCA_036274215.1 Polyangiaceae bacterium
GGGTGCGCTCGCCGACAGCGGCTTCTTCGCGGTGGTCGAGCGGGCGGTGCTCGAGGGCTGCATCGGCGAGACGCAGGCGGCCGTCGAAGCGGCGTGGGCCGCCGAAGCCGCGACCGATTCGGTCGCGCGCGACGTGCTCGAGCGCATCGTGGAGGACGAGACGCGCCACGCCGCGCTCGCGTTCGATTTCGTCGCGTGGGCGGCGGAACGAGACGCCACGGTGCGCTCGCTCGTGGAACGAACGTTCGCGCGCGCACGCGCTCGGGCGGAAGACGAGGCGCGGCGTGACAGCGCGGCTACGGGAGACGACGGCGTCGAGGGTGCGCTATCCGGCACCGCGCGCGCAACGCTCGCGGCGCACGGCGTTCTCGACGAGCCCACGCGACGCGCCGCGCGTCGAGCGGCGCTGTGCGACGTGCTTCCGTCGGTGTGGAGCGCGGCGCTACGTCGCGCGGTCGGGGATACGGCGACGGAGACGCTCGGCCACGAAGTCGAACGCGCGCTCGATCTCGAACAGTGACGCGTACGCGATGAACGAGAGCTGATACGGAAACGGGATCGCCATCAGCGCCTCGACGCCGATGTGGAATCCCCACGCCAGGAGCGCCCACGCGAGCGCGATTCGCCGCCCGAAGAGCGCGATGGGCGCGCCGAGCTCGAGCACGACGGTCATGAGCGCGAGCACGAGGAACGGCGCTTCGTAGTGAACGAGCGCCGCGCCGAGCGCCGAATACGAGCTTCCGAGCTCGATCTTGCGCAAGTTATCGTAGGCGATCTGCGCGCGGAGGAGCCCGCCCTCGAGCCAGATCGGGCCCGCGAGCTTGAGCTTCGCGAGACCCGCGAGCACGTAGCAAACGGCGGTCGTGGCGCTCATGGCGCGAGCCGCCCAACCGTAGGCGCCGGACGGCGCCGCGCTTCCCGGCTGGCCGCGCACGTCCCAGCCGTAGGCGTCCGCCGCGGGGGCGGCCGATAGCACGAGGATGTGCAGCGCGACGAGGTTCTCGGTGTGGAAGATCATTCCCCACGAGCTCCGGTAAGTCGTGACCCACAGGAACAGGAGCGCGAACACCGGCGCCGTGAAGCGGTAGCGGAGACCGAGCACGAACGGCACACTCGCGACGGTCGCGAGCGCGACGAGCGACGTCACGACCCCGCTCGGGAGCGGCTCGTCGAGCAGGGCGACGAGTCCCACCGGCACGAACTGCTCGCGCCCGAAGCGCGCCGGGGCGGTGAAGCTCGCAAACCGCGTGAGCAAGTGGACGAGCGCGAAGCCGCCCGTGAGGATGCGCAAGAGCGCGAGCCTTCGCGCGGGCGCGGGCGCGAACCAGTAGCGCTCGAACGCAGCGAGCGCCTTCATCGGTTGCGCCCCGACTTGCAGCTCGCGATCACCTCGCGCTCCTCGGGCTCCGCGTCCTCGACGAAATAGGCGACCGGATCGAAGCGCGCGCGCACGACGCGCAGCCGCACCTCGCGCTTTCCCTTCTCGTGCTTGGCGAGCCGTCGGGCGATGGACCGGCACAGCGCCTCGGCCGCTTCCGGCCCTTCGCGCACGGCGCGCTTGATGGTCCGGTATGACTGCATCACCTCGTCGCTCGCGACGAGCTCGGGATCGAGCCGGTACGCTCGGTCGCGGTCGTCGATGCGCTCGATGAACGACAGGTGCGGCTTGTCGATCTTGCGCGCGAACATCGGGTACGTCGAAAGCGGAAACGAGTCCTGCTGCGCCGGGCGGAACGCCGGCAGCGACGCGGCGAGCACGACGCCCAAGCCGACCACGTACCCGGGCCAACGCGCGTGCCCGCTGTCTTGCACGGGCCCACCCTACTGCATGAGTCCGAGGGAGGCCGGGTCCGAGCTTCGGCGGGCAGGATTCTTGCTTCGGTGGGGGCTCATGATCCGCAAGATCGAAAGCGGCTACCGCATCTACTCCCGCAAGAAGGACCCGAAGACGGGACGGCGCAGGAACCTCGGCACGTTCCGCACGCGTGAAGCAGCGGAGAAGCACGAGCGCGCGATCCAGTACTTCAAGCACCACTGACATCGGTTGGCGCCCGTGGCAGCGCCTCGCAGCCGGCGGCGGGTTCTGTTCATGCGCGCGCCTGCCTCGACGACTTCGTCACGCAGAGGCAGGATGACGCGCTTGAAGCAGGCCTTGCTCTTCGCCGCCGGCGGCTTCGTCTGCCTCGTGCTCGGCTTGTTCGTGCTCACGCGGCCTGCCGATCGCGCGCTCTTGCGCGCGACGGCGCCGAGCGGGGAGAACCTGATCCTGTTCGAGGGCGATCGGGATTTTCGCGGGTTCCCGCTGTCCGTCGGGCGCCGGACCTACGTCTACGTCGGTCGTGACACAACCCCGACGGGTTACGGCCACGTGACGACGTTCGACCTGCATCCGGAAATGGTCGACCCAGCGCTCGGCGTCGAAGCGTACGCGAAACGCGTCACAGTGACGTGGTCGGAGACGGGGGTGACGCTCGAGGAGCCGAGCGGCCATCGCCTGTTCTTGCCGAAGCGCGCGTACGCCGGCGGGCGCTGAGCCGCGCGAACGGAGCCGTCGCGCGTCGAAGCCGTGCCCTCCCGAACCGAGCGCGAAACCGAGCGCCCGAAATCCGAGCCGCTCAGAGCCAGCCGACGCGCCGTGCGACTTCCGCGATCGCCCCGCCGCTCTCGTCGTCGCTCACGAGCACTTCGTCCGCCGCGTCCTGCACGCCTTCGGGCGCCTGCCCCATCGCGAACGAGAGCCCGACGCGCTCGAGCATGGGGATGTCGTTCACCCAATCGCCGACCGCCACGATCTCTTCGAGAGAGATGCCGTAGTGCTCCGCGAGCCACGCCACGCCCGTGCCCTTGTCGATACCGGCCGCACGCGCGAGCAAGGCCCAAGGCCGCGTCCCGTCGGCGAACACGCTCTGCGACTCGAACACGATCGTCTGCATCAAGCTCGAAGCGCGGTGCGCGAGCACGCGCTCGGCGGCACGAATGCGATCCTCCGTCGCGAGCGCGAGCATGGCCGGCACCGTACGCCCGACGTACCAGGAGTCTTCGCGCAAGAGCCCGCGCACGGCGCGCGTCTCGCGCGACCAGAGCCGCATGTACTCGAGGTGCTCTTCTCCGTCGTGGTCGTGGAACAGAAGCTCGTCCGAAAGCGCGAACGGCGCCGCTTCGTGGCGATGCAGCACGTCGCACAAGACGCGGATGGCGTCCTCGGCGAGCCCGGCGCACGCGAGCGCCTCACCCGTGCGCGAATGCGCGACGTGGCTGCCATCGACGCAGGCGAGCGGCGCATCGAGGCCGAGCTCGAGCGCCAGGGGCTGCGTGCCCGAAAACATGCGTCCGGTGCAGAGCGTGACGTGGACGCCGCGCGCGAGCAGCGCCGCTACCGCTTCGCGATCCGCACGGCGCACGTTTCCGAGCGGCCCCACCAACGTGCCGTCGATGTCGCTGACCAGAAGCTTGTAGCGCGTAGAAATCGCCGAGCTCAGGCCGAGGCGGGCGCCGGATACACCGACACGCGCCGCTTCGTGCGACTCGCGTGCTCGTACGCGACGACGCCGTCGATCAGCGCGAACAGGGTGTAGTCGCTGCCCACGCCGACGTTGCGGCCCGGGTTGATGGTCTGGCCCACCTGGCGCACCAGGATGCCGCCGGCCCGCACGGCCTCACCGCCGAACACCTTCACTCCGCGATACTGGGCGTTCGAGCCGCGACCGTTGCGCGTCGATCCGCCACCTTTTTTATGTGCCATGGCTTAGCCCTTCACACTCAGGATCTTCACGGCCGTGAAGCTCTGGCGGTGACCCGCCTTCTTGCGCGAGCGCTTGCGCTTGCGGAACTTGAACACGACGAGCTTGTTGCCTTGCGTCTCGCCGACGATCTCTCCTTCGACGGAGGCGCCAGCGACCTTCGGCTTGCCGATCTTCGGCTCATCGCCGCCGATCATGAGCACGTCGTCGAACTTGATCTTGTCGCCGGCCGCGCCGGTGAGGAGGTCGACACGGACGGTGTCACCCTCCATAACTCGGTACTGCTTGCCGCCACTGCGGATGACTGCGTAGGCCATTTCGGGGGCGCGGAACCTAGCCGATGACCCCGGGCCTCGCAAGCAACCCGGCGCCCGGCGGCGGGCGCCCCACAAAAACCCATCAATTTCGCGCCTCCGGAGCTCACTTCCGTAACTGAGCGGTGAGCCCGCCGGCCCGGGGGGCGGTTCCCGTTGCCTTTCTGCTCTCCCCCCGGTGACTATTCAGGGGCCATGGCGACGTCCGACTCGATGCGTCCTTTGCCTCCGCCGACGCTTCCGCCGACGCGCAGCTCGCTCATCCCGCACAACGAGGTGCCCGGCCGCGGCGACGACGTCGCGGAGCTCCTCTCGCGGGCGCCGTCCGATTTCGCTCCCGAGACGGCCATCGACGAGCAGATCGCCGACCTCGAGCGCTGGGCGGAGGTGAACCTACGCGAGGATCGCAACGACAAGATCCGCTTCTGGTTGTTGCGCGGCATCACGTTCCTCGGTGCGAGCGGTGCGGCCGTCGCCGCCGGTCTCGCTGCTACGAAGCTCGCAGTCGGCCTCGGTGCGGCGGCGGCGCTCGCCATCGCGATCGACTCGGCGTGGCCCGCTTCCTTCCGCAGCCCGGCCATGCGCGCCGTCCACGATCTGCGCGAGCTCCAAAACATGCTCAAGATCCGCTGGGACAAGGTGCGGCTCGCGCACGCCGATCCGGGCGCACCGCAGCGCGTCGCGCACGCGATGGCGATGCTCGACGCCGTGCAGACGAAGCGCGAAGAGATCGGCAAGTACCTCGTGCGCGCCGAGCCGTCGCAGGGGCTAAAGAAGCCGCAAAGCCTCTTCTAACCTTACGCGAGCAACGACGCGTCGAGCAGCTCGACGAATGAACGCGATGACGCCGGGGGAGCGAGCGCGACGTGCGCCACGTCCGTCGCGCCGAGCGCGGGACGCGCGGTGCGCGCGGGCGAATCGATGGAGGGAACCTCGACCGGGATCGTCACCGTCTCGCGCGGCTCCGGGACGGAGGGCGGTCCCTCGGCGAGCGACGGATCCGGATACGCTGCCGGCGGCGGCGCCGTCATGTCGTAGAGGCCCGACGGCATCGACGGCCGCGGCAGGGCGACCTCGAGCTCCTCGGCCGGTGCGGGCTCGAGCGACGCGGGGGATGGCTCCTCCACCGTGACGTCGATCTCGAGCTCGGGGCCGCGGGGCGCTTCGAGCTCGATCGTCTCGCCGAGCTGCTCCGCGGTCGGGCCCATCGACGGCGGCGACAGCAGATCCGCCTCGAGCTCCGTGACGTCCGGCGTGCGAGCCGCTTCGAGACCCGTGGGCGGCAGCGCTTCCTGCGGCCCCGACTCGGGCGGTGGCGTCTTGATCGGCACCTCGTGCTCGCCCTCGAGCGCTTCGCCCTCGAGCTCGGCGGCGCCGGCGAGCGCCTCGTCGAGCGTGGCGGCCGACACGCGGACGCCGACGGCGGTGATCTCGCTCACCTCCATCGTGTCGGGTTCGAGCACGGGCGGCTCGACGACGGGTGCGGCGGCCGGCGGCTCGGACACGGTGAGCTCGGGCTCGTCCGGCTCCGTGAACGACGGCTGCGCGGGCGCTGCCGCGGCCACCGGCGGAAGCGACTCCACCGCGTCGGGCGGAATGGTCGTGACCTCGACCAAATCGTCGTCGCTGATCTCCTCGGCGGGGATCGACTCGGGCGGCAGGGTCGCGGGGCGCGCCTGAACTGCGGAGCCGGGCTCCGGCTGCCAGCCCGGCGTCGTCGGCGGCTGCACGTCCGGAGGCGTGGAAGCCATGGTGGGCGGCGAAGGCGGCGTCGGCGCGGGCGCCACGGGCGGCGACGGGGGCGTCACCGCAGAGGCGAACGGTTCGCGTGGGGCAACCTGGGGGGGCGGTGCCTGGGCGGGGAAGGCATCGCGCGCGCTGGGCGCCGCGACGGCCGCGCTCGCCCGACGTGGCGCCGCCGTTCGATTCTTCCGCACGCGCTCGAGGAGCGCTTCGAGCTTCTGCACGCGATCGGTCGTGGTCACGAGGCGCCTCCGGCTCCGTTCAGTCGCGCGAGCGCGTCGCCCCAGCTCACTCCCGAGCCGAGCCACTCGCGCACGCGGTCCGCCGTGCTCGAGCTCACGATCACGAGACGCACGAGCGAATCGTCGCGCTGGATCGGGACGACCGACGCCGTGCGGCCGAAGGCGCGCTGCAGCGCCCCTTCGACGATCCCGGCGAGGATCTCGTCGCCTTCGCCGCGGAGGGGCGAGCCCTGCACGGTGACGACCAGCATGCGCCCCCAACGCTCGAAGCCGAGCGAGCCCATGCCCATCAGCGCGACCTCGCCGCCGAGGTGCTCGACCACGGCTTCGGCGCTCGCGTTGCCGTCGAGGCGTTCGGCGACGCGGCGCCCGGCCTCGGTGCCGAGGCGGCGCGCGAAGTCGCGGCGCGTCTCGGTGTCCGCACCCCGGACCAGGGCTGCGAGCGCGTCGGCGGGCAAGAGCACGCGCTCTATCGAACCGCTGAGCTTGACGCTGCCTCGGTCGAGGTTGAATTCTAGCGAGTGCGTCGGATCGAAGCGCGGCGTACCCATGACTCGAGCGCGAAAGCTCCGCACTCAGTATAGGGTCCGAGGCGCGGAGACTGTCAAATTCCGCCGCCCCGGCCGTGCCGCCCTCATGGCCGGCGTGATCTTCGCGGTGTCGCACGCCGCGGCCGCCCCGACCGAGCCACCGCTATTGCTCGGTGGCCCCGTGGCCGAAGCCCCGCACGTCGTCGAAACCGATCCGCGCCTTCCGACGGGCGCACGTATCGAAGTCGCGCCCCGCCCGCGCGCGACCGGCCGCGCCTGCTCGCCGCGCGCGCCCGTCTGCGTGCACGGCTCGGCCGACGTCTCCGCGGCCGTCGTGCTCGAGGCGCTCGGCGCGCTCGAGCACGCCTACCGCTCCCTC
>DASUGE010000614.1:0-2580 GCA_036274215.1 Polyangiaceae bacterium
CGAGGTGGCGCAGCATGGCCGCGGGTCCGGGCCCGGCATCAGGGAGGGCGCGGCCTGCCACACGATGGCGCTCGGCGCGCCGCTCGGCGACCCAAAGCTCCGCGAGCGGCTCGTCTCCGAGCCGGATCCGGCGCACGAGCGCCCCAGGCTCCCCCTCGATCTCCCCGTGCCGCCCGAGACCCGACGCCGCGAGGAAATCGACCACCGATTCGACGCGAACCGTGGCGCAGAGCCTCCCTCCCGCCGTGAGCTCGAACAGAGGAAGGATGGCTCCGTGGTGCTCCCAGAGCTCGGTGCCCGCGGGTGCGCGTCCCGCATCGACCTTCTCGAAGCCGTTCGTTTCGAGCTCGCGGCGGAGCTCCGTGCTGCCCGGAATGCCGAGCACGTCGATGCAGTCCGCAAGCCGGACACCGATGCCGAGAAGCTTCTCGGCGAGAGCGCGCGCGGCACTGGAGCGGCGCAAGAGCTCCCCGACGACGCGACCGGCCAATGCGCTTGCTTCCGACTCCGGTCGAAAGGCGACGGATGGCTCTGCCATGGTCCTAACCTCAACGATGACGCAGGGAACATGCGTTCGCCAACGCGCCGGCGCGCCGTTTCGACCCGCACCCACACGGACGCCTGAGCGCGTACCTCCACGCACGGGGTTGCGAACCGCGCCGGTGAACACCAGATTAGGTGACTAGCGTGTCCCCGGAGCGGACATGCCCCCGGGTGGCCATGCATCGTGTACTCGTTCTCGGCGCTGGAAAAATCGGGCGCACCATCGCGGCGTTGCTCGCCGCCACGGAAGACTACGAGGTCACGCTCGCCGATCGCGACGAAGCCGCGCTCAAGCCGGTTCGGCAGCGCGTGCAGGTGCGAACGCTCGCGCTCGACGCGTCCGACGCCAGCGCGCTCGAGAGCGCCATGGCCGGACAAGACAGCGTCGTCTCCGCGCTCGCCTACGTCAGCAATCCGCTCGTCGCCGAGCTCGCGCTGAAGCTCGGGCCGAGCTACTTCGACCTCACGGAAGATCGTGAGACGACACGCCGCGTCCGCGAGTTCGCGAAGAGCGCGAAGAGCGGCCAGCTGTTCGTGCCGCAGTGCGGGCTTGCGCCCGGTTACATCTCGATCGTGGCTCACGAGCTCACGCGCGGCTTCGACCGGCTCGACAGCGTGTACATGCGCGTCGGCGCGCTCCCGCGCTTCCCCACGAATTTCCTGAAGTACAACCTGACCTGGTCGACCGACGGCCTCATCAACGAGTACTGCAACCCGTGCGAGGCGATCCACGACGGCGTGCTGCGCGAGGTGCTGCCCCTCGAAGGGCTCGAGCATTTTGCGCTCGACGGCGTGCGCTACGAGGCATTCAACACGTCGGGCGGCCTCGGCAGCTTGTGCGAAACCCTGGCCGGCAAGGTGCGCGAGCTCAACTACAAGACCATCCGCTACCAGGGTCACCGCGACTACATGGCGTTCTTCCTCGGTGAGCTCCGGCTCGGGGAATCGCGCGAGCTCGCCAAGCAAATCCTCGAGCGCGCCGTACCGGTGACCTTCCAGGACACCGTGGTGATGTTCAGCACGGTGTCCGGCTGGCGTGGCGGGCAGCTCGTTCAGGTGAGCGACGCGCGACGCGTCGTCAATTCCGTCGTGCTCGGCGAGAACTTCAGCGCGATCCAGCTGACGACGGCCGCGGGGCTGTGCGTCATGCTCGACCTCCACCGCCAGGGCAGGCTGGGCGAGCGCGGCCTCGTCCGGCAGGAAGAGGTGAGCCTCGATACCTTCCTCGGCAATCGCTTCGGCGAGTACTACCGCGCGCCGAACGCGAGCCACTTCACGCTCGCGATGAGCGAGCTCGCCTCGGTGCCGCCATGACCGCGGAAAGCGCCGAGCAAGCCGCCAACGTGCTCGAGCGCCTGGGTGTACCGACGGAAGCCGGCGGATTCGCCCTTGGTGGGCGCTTCGAGGCAGGTGGGGGGCCGAAGCTCGTCGTGCGAAGCCCGATCGACGGCGCCGCGCTGCGCGAGCTCGGAAGCGCCTCGCCGTCGCAGGTGGACGAGGCCGTCGCGGCGAGCCGTCGCGCCTTCGAAACCTGGCGCAGCGTGCCCGCGCCGCGCCGCGGAGAGCTCGTGCGGCGCCTCGCGGAGGAGCTGCGTGCGGAGCGCGACACGCTGGCCGCCCTCGTGACGCTCGAAGTCGGCAAGATCGGCGAAGAAGCGCGCGGTGAGGTGCAGGAGATGATCGACATGGCCGACTTCGCCGTCGGCCTGAGCCGCCAGCTGACCGGTCTCACCATCGCGAGCGAGCGTCCGAGCCACCGGCTCACCGAGCAGTGGCATCCGCTCGGGCCGATTGGCGTCATCACGGCGTTCAACTTCCCCGTGGCCGTCTGGGCCTGGAACGCCGCGCTCGCGCTGGTGTGCGGCGATCCCGTCGTGTGGAAGCCCTCGGAGAAAGCCCCGCTCACCGCGCTCGCCTGTCACGCGCTCGCCCTGCGCGCGGCACGCGACCTGCCCTACGTCCCCGACGGCCTCCTTTCGCTCGTCGTCGGCGGTCCGTCGGTCGGAGAGGCGCTCGCACGCTCGCCGGCGCTACCGC
>DASUGE010000615.1:0-4448 GCA_036274215.1 Polyangiaceae bacterium
TGATGCTGGTCCACTGTGCCAACCGCACGCATCCTTCACGAAAGATAGTCACTTCGGGGTCGGCGCACCAGCCACTCGATGTAGAGTGCGGGGCCATGGATGCGATTCGCGTGCGCGGCGCGCGTGAGCTCAGAGGCACGATACGGGTCGGCGGTGCGAAGAACGCCGCGCTCCCCATCCTGTGTGCGACGCTTTTGTCGGACGGCGAGAGCCTGCTCCGAAACGTCCCGGGGCTGCGCGACATCGAGACCACGGGCGAGCTGCTCCGAACGCTGGGCCGCGGCGTCGACATCGCGATCCCGGAGGTGCGCGTGAAGCCCCCCACGGGCACGGTCGTGCCCGAAGCCCCGTACGACCTCGTGCGGCAGATGCGCGCGAGCGTGCTCGTCTTGGGGCCGCTCGTGGCGCGCTACGGCCGTGCCAAAGTGTCGCTGCCCGGCGGCTGCCAGATCGGCGCGCGCCCGGTCGATCAGCACCTGCTCGGCCTGGAGGCGCTCGGCGCGAAAATCGCCGTCGAGCACGGCTTCATCGTGGCGGAAGCACCCCGCCTGCGTGGCGCGGAGGTCGTGTTCGACATGCCCACGGTCACCGGCACCGAGAACCTGATGATGGCCGCGGCGCTCGCCAAAGGCCGCACGACCCTCGTCAACTGCGCGCGCGAGCCGGAGGTCGAGGAGCTCGGCCGCGTCCTCAACAAGATGGGCGCGCGCGTCGAAGGCGCCGGCACGTCGATCATCCACATCCACGGCGCCGACGAGCTCGCGCCCTTCGATCACGCCATCATTGCCGATCGCATCGAAGCGGGGACGTTCATGGCCGCCGTGGGCGCGGCGGGCGGCGACGTGCTGCTCGAGCACGCGCCGCTCGACGATCTCGAGCCGGTCGTCGTGAAGCTGCGCAAGGTCGGCGTCGAGGTCGAGCGCGAAGGCGATCACGCGCGCATTCGCCGGCTCGGCCCGCTGCGCTCGACCGACGTGACGACCTCGCCGCATCCCGGGTTTCCGACCGACATGCAGGCCCAGTTCATGGCGCTCATGTGCGTGGCCGGCGGCCGCTCCGTCATCACGGAGACGGTGTTCGAGAACCGGTTCATGCACGTGCCGGAGCTCGGCCGCATGGGGGCGCACATTCAGACGCACAACAACACCGCCATCATCGACGGCGTGCCGCGTCTCTCGGGCGCCTCCGTCATGGCCACGGATCTGCGCGCGAGCGCGTCGCTCGTCGTGGCCGGGCTCGTCGCCGACGGCGAGACGATCGTGCGCCGCGTGTATCACCTCGATCGCGGCTACGAAGCGATCGAAAAGAAGCTCGCCGGTGCGGGTGCGGACGTGACGCGCATTCGGCTCGAGCCCGAGGAAGCGTAGCGCGCGTCCCAGGCGCCTTTACCGCCGGAGCTCGGGCGGCCGCGGCTCGTGCGCCGCAGCTACTCGAGGATGGCGCCCACGCTGCGGCACAGGCCCGGGCTGGCGTCGTCGGGCGCGCACTCGGCGCCCTCGGCTGGGAGGCAGGCGATCGCGGGACACACCATGCTGCAGCTCGCGCCCGCCTTGCGCAGGCGCCTGAGCTCGGCGACGGCTTCGATGTTGTCGGGGTTCACGGGGACGTCGCAGCCGCACGTGAGTGAGCTCGACGCGAGCTCGGTGCACTGCTCCTTGCCGGACTTCGCGTTGCACGCGCGCGCCGCCGCGAGCGCGTCGACGTATTGCTGCGCGAGCTCGTCGCAGCTCGTCTGTCCGCCGGCGCCGCCCCTGCCGCCTTTGCCGCCCTTACCGCCCATGCCCGCGGCCAGCATGCCGCCCGTCCCGCCCGTTGCCGGCTCGGTGCCTCCGGTGCCGGGCTCCGTCCCACCGGTCCCGGCATCCGTACCGCCGGCTCCGGCATCCGTTCCGCCGGCTGCCATGCCCGTGCCGCCCATCGCGGTGTCACCGCTCGAGCCGCCCTGAGTGGCGCCGCCCGTGCCCGTGCCGCCCACGTCGCTGCCGCCCGTCGAAAGCCCGCCCGCCCCGCCCGAGCTGCCGCCTTTGCCCGCGGTTCCGGAGTCGCCGCTGGTAGCCGCGGAGCCCGCGCTACCGCTCGCCCCGCCCGTCTTGGCGCTCCCGCCCATCGCGGGGCCCGAGAAGTCGTTGTCCGACGGCGAGCCGCACGCGGGGACGGCACCGAGCACCCCCACGAGAAGACAGAGCCCGGTTCGCTGCAGCATGGCGGTGACCTCCTGAGCGCGTCGAGCGTCGCCGTGGTCGAGCGCCGCCCAGCACTTCATAGGATAGCACTCCACTCCCTCAGGGACTACGCTCCGCCGACTTTCGCGCCCCGCGCGAATGGCGACGCCCGCTCACTTTCTCCCACATAGACATTTTCAATGGCAACCGCCGCGTCTCCCGTCACCATCGCCGTTCCCAAGGGCCGCGTCACGCGCGTGCTCGCTCCGCTCTTCGAGCGCGCCGGCATCGAGCCCGAGCCGCTCGTTGCCGACGATCGACGGCTGATTCGCGAGAGCGCGGACGGGCGCTTCCGGTTTCTCCTGCTCAAGCCCGACGACGTTCCGACCTACGTCGAGTACGGCACCGCCGACCTCGGCGTGAGTGGACGCGACATCCTTCGCGAGCGCCGCTACGACCTCTATCAACCCCTCGAGCTCGGCGTGGGGCGGTGCCGCATGGTCGTCGCCGGGCGACCGAACGCGACGGTGCCGGCCGTGCCGCGCGTCGCCACCAAGTACCCGCGCACCGCGAGCGAGCACTTCGCGTCACTCGGGATCCAGGCCGAGATCATCTACGTGCAAGGCTCGGTCGAGCTCGCCCCGCTGGTCGGTCTCGCGGACCTGATCGTCGACCTCGTCGAGTCGGGCGCGACGCTGCGCGACAACGGCTTGGTCGAGCGAGAGACGATCAACGAAGTGTCGAGCGTGTTGATCGCGAATCCGTCGCTCTACAAGCTGCGACACGCCGAGATCGAGCCGCTGATCGTGAAGCTGCGAGCGGCGGTGGGATAGGGCGCGTCGGCAACGCGGTCCTCTCCTTGGTCGGCTTCAGCTACTGCTTCTGAACCCGACTCTTACTTTCGCGTTCACGATTGCTTCGGTTCGTCGAGCACGACGTGCGGCTCGATCTTCTTGAGACCCTTCGGCCCGATGCCCTTCACGCGCAGCAGATCCGTGATGCGCTTGAAGCGACCGCCGAGCTTTGCGCGCAAGGCGATGATGGCTTCCGCACGTTTTGGTCCCACTCCCGGTAGGTGACGGAGGTCGCTCGCGTCCGCTCGGTTCAGGATGACTTTGCCGTCGGCGGTGAGACCGGGCGACGCGCCAGCGGGCGGGGTGGGAACGCCGCCGTCCGGAGCCGCATCGTCGAGCGCGCTCGGGCCCGCGGACGGCTCCGGCGCGCCCGCGAGCGGGACGACACCCGCTCTGGTGACGCTCGCGTGATGCGCGGGGGCGGCGCCGCCCGCACGTGGTCCGGCGCTGGCAGGCGCCGGCACGAGCGTGTCGGTGGGCAGCGTCACGCCTGCGCCGCGCGAGAGCGACGAGGCGCCGATGGCCGCGAGCGCGAGCATTCCGCCGAGGATCGCCGCGCCTTTCGCGAGGACCGGACCCCAGACGCCGAGCCGCCGCGCTCGAGCGCCCGCCGCGAGGGCGCGTGCCGCGGCAAGGGCCCGCTTCGGACCCTCGCCGCGCCGCGCCGGCGAAGTGTTCCCCGTCGATCGTCGTCCGTCGCGCAGTGAGCGCTCGGACTCGGTTTCGAAGAGCTGCATCTTCGCTTCCGTGCGTTCGTTCAGGCCGTCTCCGAGAAGCTCTCGTCGGCGTGGCCGTTGCCCGCCTTCTTGAGCAGCGTAGGAGCGCCCGCCTCCTCGCGATCCTCGCGATCCTCGCGCGGGACGTAGTCGCGCACGTGGATCTCACCGCTCACGGGAAGGGCTTCGAGCTTCACGTTGAACGAGCCGTCCCGATTGACGAAGGCCACGCCGACGCGGTTCCAGTACTTCTGGGTGCCGCGCTGCGTGACGACGTAGGCGATTTTCATTTTCGATTGGTCCATCTTGCTTGTCTCCTCTTCGCGCGCGCTCCGTTGCGGGCGCGCGGTGAGAGCCAGTGCGAGCGGTGTGCCATCCGAGCGGGCCGACGATCCCGCGACAAATCGGCGTCCATGACGGTCTCCGCGCCGCGGTGGCCGCTCGCCGCCACGGGCCGCCAGGCGGGTCGTGCAGTCGGGGTGGAAGACGGGGCGCGCCGGGGTCAAACTGAAGGCTCGATGCGTAGGATGAATCAGGCGTCATGCGTGTCGTGAAAGAGCTCGTCGCAAGGGCAGCGCTGGTCGCGCTCGTCGCGGGCTGCTCGGCGAGCGCGCAGACGCCCCCCTCTGCCCCGATGCGACCCCCGACGCCGACGAGCATCACGCGCCGGGAGCCCGGCGGCGATGCACCCGATCCGCAGCGCGCCGCGCTCGAGC
>DASUGE010000616.1:0-11802 GCA_036274215.1 Polyangiaceae bacterium
CGCCGAGCGGGCGCGACTCGCGACGCGCGCTCAGCTCGAGGTCGAAAGCGCGCTCGTGAAGGCCCGCGCGGAGGCAAAGGCCACCGAGGAGCATGCGCGCCGCTTTCGCCAAGCCGAGGAGCGCGCGGAGGAGCGCGCGCAGGAAGAGACGGCTTTGGACCATTGGTCGGCGTCTCGGCGTGGAGCGCGCCAGAGGTGAGACGGCTCGGCGCCATCAGCCTCTTCGCCGCGGCGTGCACGACCGCTCAGGGACCCGAGCCGACGCCGTCGCCGCGCGTTCCGCTCGCTGCCACGGCTCCGAGCGTCGCGCGCCCGCTCGCCAGCGCCGGCGCGACCGGGACGCCGGTGGGCGAAGAACGCTTCGCGCCGTGGCTGACCCGACCAGGGTTCGAGCGCGTGGCCGATGCCGTGGAAGCCGGCGACGCGCGGCGTGCGGCGAGCGAGCTCGATCGGCGGCTCGCGGCCTCACCGCCCGCGCAACGCGACGCGCCCAGCCTGGATCTCCTCGCTGGTGTTTGGCACGAGCGCGCGGGTGAGCCGACGGCGGCACTCGCCGCGTACGAGCGGGCAAAGACCGCGGATTTCGTGCTGGCCGCGTACGCTGCCGCGGGGCGAGCGCGCGTCCTCGTCGCGCTCGGACGCGGCGCGGAGGCGCTCGCCGAGGCGCGCGCGCTTCCCGACCTGCCGTGTGTCGCGGCGGGCCGGAGCGAGCTCGTCGCGCAGGCAGCCCTTGCGGCTGGCGAGCGTGACGTCGCGCTCGCAACGCTGCGCGCCCAAGCGAAATCGGGCGGCGCCGCGCGCGAGCGCTGGACGGCCGCGCTCAGGCTCGCCTCGGAGCTGCTCACGCCTCACGCCGCGGGTGACGCCGGTGTGCCTCCGCCGGTCGATGCAGCGAGCATTTCCGAGGCGCTCGGTCTGGCTCGGCGCGTGGAGGCGGAAGCCGCGGCGAGCCCGGAGCTCGAGAAGCGCGCCGCCGAGCTCGAGAAGCAGGCGCTTGCCGAGCTTCCCGCGGCCGACCGCGCGCACGACGCGCTGCCCGAGCCCGCCGAGCTTCTGCTCGCGATTGAGGCGCTCGTCGACGCACGCGACAACGACGAGGCGCTCGAGCGGGCCGACGCGCTCGAGCGCTTGCTCGGCGAGAAGCGCGCGGGCGCCTCGAAGCCGAGCGACGACGTCGCCTGCCGTCTCGTGCTCGCGCGCGGCAAGGCTCACGCGCAGAAGCGCGACCGCAAGGGAGCCTTCGAGATCGTGACGGCGGGCCTCAAGCGCTGTGAGGTCAATCCCGAGCTGCACGCGCGCGCGCTGTTCAATGCCGGCAAATACGCCGCGCAGGACGGACGCGGCAACGACGCCGTGCGCTACTTCGGGCGCGTCGAGAGCGAGCACCACGAGCATTCGCTCGCGGACGATGCGCGCCTGCAGGCAGCCATGGCCTACCTCGACCTCGGGGTCGAGGCGCGCTTCACGGATCTTTTGAAGTCGCTCCCCGACGATTACCCGAACGGCGACATGGCCGTCGAGGGTGCGTTTCGCCTGGCCGTGCGCCGGATCGACAAGGGCGACTGGTCGGGCGCCGCGTCGGTGCTCGCGCGCGCGGTGCGCCTCGTCGGCGACAGCGATGCCGATGCGGCGCGCGGGACGGAGCTCTCCGGACGCGAGCGCTACTTCGAGGCGCGCGCAGCGCTGGCGCTCGGGCAACGCGCCGCGGCGCTCGACACCTTCGACGGCATCGTGCGGGAGCAGCCGCTCTCGTATTACATGCTGCACGCGTACGCGCGGCTCCACGAGCTCGACCCGGAGCGTGCCGAGCGAGCCCGGCGCGAGGCCATCGAGCACGCCCGTGCCGAGCCGCGCCCGCGCCCTCCCGCGCGCTGGGAAAGCGAGCCTGGATTCGCGCGAGCGCTCGAGCTTTTCCGCGTGGGAGAGATCTCGCCCGCCGTCGCCGAGCTCGACGCGCTCGGGCTCACGCGCCCCGGCGCAGGTCCCGAGCTCCTGTGGGCCGTGGCGCGCCTCTACGCGCTGGCGGGCGCGGAAAAACTCGCTCACGACGTCGCTCGCCGGCGCCTCACCGATTGGCTCCTGCGCTGGCCGGTCGGCGACTGGCAGGAAGCTTGGCGCATCGCTTTTCCCGAGCCTTACGCCACGCTGGTCACGTCCGTCACGAAGCGCACGGGCCTCGAGAAACCGATCGTGTACGCCATCATGCGCGAGGAATCGGCGTTCGACCCCGACGCCGAGAGCGCCGCCGACGCCTACGGCTTGATGCAGCTCATCGTGCCGACCGCGCGCGTGGCGGCGAAGGGCACGACGCTCCCGCACGATCGGCGCGCGCTCAAGCGGCCGAGCGTGAACATCGAGCTCGGCTGCCGCACGCTCGCCCGCTACCAGACGGCGTTCGCCGACAATCCCCTGCTCGCGATTCCGGCCTACAACGCCGGCCCGAGCAAGGTGAAGCAATGGCTGCGCGCGCGGCCGAGCGCCGATTTCGATCTGTGGGTCGAGCTCATCCCATTCCTCGAGACACGCCGCTACACCAAGCGCGTGCTCGCGAGCCGGGCCGCCTACGGCTTCCTAGCCGATCCGGAGCATGGCGCTCGGGCGCTCGAACTGCCGAAGAAAGTGCGACAGTAGAGCGCAATGCGCCGGCCGCGCTCGCGAGATATGCTCCGGCGTCATGGCCGTCCAATCGAGCATGCTGCCGCTCGGCACGCCGCTGCCGAGCTTTCGTCTCACCGATACCGTCTCCGGACGCAGCGTCGCGGCCGGTGATTTCGGCGGACGACCGCTCGTCGTCGCGTTCATCTGCAACCACTGCCCCTACGTGAAGCGCATCCGCGACGGTCTCGCGGCGTTCGGACGCTTCGCGAGCGAACGTCAGGTCGGATTCGTGGGCATCAGCTCGAACGACCCCGCCGCGTACCCCGACGACGCACCCGACAAGATGGCGCTCGAAGCGCGCGACGCCGGCTGGACGTTTCCGTACCTCTTCGACGACACCCAGGAGACGGCGCGCTCCTTTCAAGCAGCCTGCACGCCGGAGTTCTACGTCTTCGATGCCGCCGGAAAGCTCGCTTACCGCGGGCAGTTCGACGAAGCGCGTCCGAAGAACGACGCTCCGGTGACCGGTGCCGACGTGCGCGCGGCGGTCGAGGCGCTGCTCGCCGGTCGCGCGCCGGCGAGCGAGCAGAAGCCGTCGATCGGGTGCAGCATCAAGTGGAAGGCGGCCTGAACCGACGAATGCTCGCGCTTGCGCGAGGACTCCGGGCGAGCACGCTCTTCTTCGCGCTGCTCTTGCTCGTGCCGCTGCCGTTGTCGGGGGCGGAGCCGCGGGAGCGGCCCTTCGGCGTCATCGACCTGCACGTCGATCTCTCGTATCAGACGAACTATCGCGGCCGCACGTTCGGGGAGGGGACGGGTCAGTTTCGCGCCCGCGAGCTCGCGCGCGCCGGGGTCGTCGGCGTCGTCTTGCCGCTGTTCGTGCCGCGCGAGGTGTCGGAGAGCGGGCCGCGCGTTTCGGACTACGAGAGCTCGTACGCGCGCATCTATGGGGAGCTCGCGCGCACGCCGCCGTTTCGGCTGCCGGGCTGCTTGCCGGGCGACGGCGGGGTCCGAACCTGGTTTGCCTTCGAGGGCATCGGCGCGCTCGCCGAGAGCCCGTCCGCGCTCGTGGGTTGGGCGGCGCGCGGCTTGCGCGTGGTCGGCCCCGTGCACACGGCGGCGAACGCTCTCGCGTCCTCGTCGGGCGACGCGACGCCGAGTCCCTTCGGCCTCACGGAGCGGGGGCGTGATTTCCTCCGAACCGCCGACGGGCTCGGGATGTTGCTCGACGTTTCGCATGCCTCGCGCCGCGCGACGCACGAGATGCTCGAGCTCGCGGGGAAGACGCAGTCGCCCGTGATTGCGACGCACTCGGACGCGGCGGCGCTCGCGAATCACCCGCGAAACCTGACCGACGACGAGCTCCGTGGCATCGCGCGCACGGGGGGCGTCGTCGGCGTCAATTTTCACGCGCGGTTCGTCAACGGGCGAGCGAGCGCGACGCTCGCGGACGTCGTGAAGCAGGTGAAGCACCTCGTGCGGGTGATGGGCGCCGAGCACGTGGCCATCGGCTCGGATTTCGAGGGGGACATTCGCCCTCCGGTGGGGCTTTCGGACGTGAGCGGGTACCAGCGGCTTGCCGCGGCGCTGCTCGATGCCGGCATGCCGCGCGACGCGGTCCGCGGGATCATGGCCGAGAACGCCTTTCGGCTCCTGTGCGCCAGGCCGCCGCGCGGCGTGGCGGCGCCGTAGAGCGCGTCGCCGCCGCCGATTCGGTTGACCGGCCTCGAAGCGCGGCGCGATACTCGGGGCCGCTCGCATGACCCCCGTCGAAGCACGCTGTCTCGAGGCATTCCCCACCTGGCTCAAGTCGCTCGGCGACGACGCGCAGAAGCTCGCCGCCGTGGTCGAGAGCACGGCCCTGCCGCTGCCCGCCCGCCGGGGCGCCGCTGCGGCGCTGAACTACTTGTTCAAGTCGCTCGACCTCATCCCCGACGGGCTCGAGGAGATCGGCTTCGTCGACGACGCCTTCGTCTTCCGCGTGGCGGCGTCCACGGTCTCGGCCGACGATGCTTCCTCCGACGCGAGCGGCACGCTCGGGCGGCTCGGCGGCGACGCCGCGCTGGTTCAAGATTTTCTCGGCGACGTGTACCCGCGGCTCAGCGCCTACGTGGGCGAGCTCGGCAAGGCCAAGGTGCGCGGCCGCAGCGTCGACGACGTGCTCTCCGACGAGGCCGCGCTCTCCGATTTCGTGCGCGAGGCGCGCCAGTGGGCGACCGGCTACCAGCCGCCGGCTTTTCATCGGGATGACAAGAACCTGGTGAAGCTCAGGTCTTTTTTGGCTGCCAAGTTGAAGTAGGCTTAAACCGGCTCGGTCGGGGTGGGGCGGAGGCGACCGGCAGCCATGTGGCGATCCTAGCGATCTGTCGGCAGGTTGGTGCCGGCCTCGCCGGTTTGTCGTGTTGGTGGTGGCCGTTTCTGGCTCGTTGATCAGTTCTTCCAAGACCAAGGGGTCGTGTCGGGCGGGCTTGCGCCCGCCGGCACGACGACACTCCCAGGCCGTGTGAGAAGTGCCTTGGGCTCTCCCGTTCCGCCCCACCGAACGACTGAGCCCTGCGCTTACGCCGCGCTTTCGAGGGCGCGAGCCGCTTCACGCGCTCGATCGCTGCGGGGGGCGTAGCGGTCGACGACGGCGGGGGCCGCGGGGGAAGCCAGGGCCAGATCGAGGCTCACGGCGTCGAGGTCCGAGAGGAGCGCCGCCATGCTCGGGTAGCGGTTGGCCGGGTCTTTTTTCGTGGCGCGCACGACGACCGCGTCGAGGCGCTTGTCGAGATCGTCGACGAGCCACGAGGGCGGAGGGATCGGCGAGGAAACATGATGGCGGAGCAACGTCGTTCCGAGCTCGAGATCGAACGGGAGCTGCCCGGTGAGCAAGCGAAAGAGCACGACGCCGAGGGCGTAGACGTCCGTGCGCGCATCGACGGGATCGCCGAGGATCTGCTCGGGCGCCATGTACTTGGCGGTGCCGCGCAGGATGAGGCGGCCATGCCGCTCGCTCGGATCCTCGACCCCCGGCACCCACGCGAGGTCGAAATCGAGGATTTTCAGGCCGGAGCCGTGCGGTCCGCTCTCGAGAAACAGGTTCTCGGGCTTCACGTCGGAATGGACGATGCCGCTGGCGTGCGCCGCCGCGAGCCCCCGCGCCGCATCACGAGCGAGCGCCACGACGCGCTCGGACGAGAGCCGATGCTCGCGCCGGAGCGTCTCGTCGAGCGATTCGCCGCTGAGCAGCTCCATCACCGCGAACGGATGCGTCTGCTCTCGCGGCTCGACCACGGTGAGCACGCGCACGACGTTGTGGTGCGTGATCCCCATGGCAGCCCGCGCCCCCGAAAGGAAGCAGGCCCGCAGGATCGGGTCGTTCGCCGCGTGGTCTTTCAAGATCTTCACGGCGCGCGCGTCGCCCGTCGCGAGGTCCCGCGCCCGATAAATAACCGCGGTTCCGCCCTGGTCGATCGCCCGCTCGAGCTCATAGCGGCCGCCGACGACCTTGCGCGGCTGCGCGGCGGGTGCCGGCTCGACGGCGGCGGCGGGTGCCGGCTCGACGGCGGGGGCGGGTGCCGGCTCGACGGCGGGGGCGGACGCTCGCGCTCGGGATGAGGGTGCCGCGGGGCGCCGCGACGCGCGCGCGTCGTCCTGGGCGCGCGGGGCCACCTTCGGCTGCGAGGGCGGCGTGGTCTCGTAGATGTAGCGGAGCGCCGAGCAGTGCAGGGCCTCGGGCGGCAGGGGGTGGGACGACAGGCGAGGCATGAACCCTCGCGAGATAGCCCCAACCCGCCCGATTAACCCAAATTTTCCGCGCTGATCAGCGTGGCCGGCGCCGTGCTCACGAGCGCGTCGGCGCCGTCCCACCCGACCGCGAATTGCTCGAGGTAGAGGCCCGCGCAGGGTCCCGCGCTGCAGAGCCCCGTCTCGGGCAGGAAGAGCGCGCCGTGGTTCCGGCAAAAGATGCGGTCCAGGTCCTTGTCGTAAAAATCCCCGAAGCCGAGATCGAGGTCGACGTTCCAGTGCGGGCAGGCGTTGGCGTACGCGTAGAAGCCGAGCCGATGACGAAGGAGGAACCCTTCGTACGTCTTCCCCACGCGCTCGTAGGAAAACGTCCGCGCTTCGCCTTCGCCGAGGCTCTGCGCGTCGACGATGCGCACGGTGTCGGCGGAAAGCTCCGTCACCGGCGGCTCGCTCCGCTCAGGGCGCTTCGGGCGGGCGCTCGCCGCCCGGAGGCGCTGCCGCAGCGTCGGCGTCGCCACCGTTGCCGGCGCCCCCGCTCTCCCCCGCCTCACCGGCGTGGAGCTCGTTCATGAGGTCGCGACACTCGGGCCGGCCCTTGAGGTGGCTCGTGAGCTGGGTGAAGGCGTCGATGAACGTCTTCTCGAACTTCAAGCCCTCGCGCGTGCGGATGGCCACCTTTTCGCGACCGGAGCTCAGATCCTCTTCGAGCGCCTCGGCGTAGCGGGCGAGCTGCGCGCGCAGCTCCTCGATCTGACGGCGCAGATCGGCTGCCGTGCCCTCGCGGCCGCCGCGGCGATCCCCGCGGGTCTTCAGCCATTGCCGCTGGGCCTCGACCATGGCGGTCGCGGCGCCGGCTGCTTCGTAGATGGCGCGCGTCCCGTGGCCGCTTCGCTCCGCTTGCTCGGCGATCGCCACGCGCTCGCGCGCGGTTTGCTCGGCGCGCGTGAGCTCGGTGCGGGCCTGGGCTTCTTCCTCCGCGTACGCGGCGGCTTCACGCAGCACGCGCGACTCTTCGTGGGCGAGCTCCTCCACCTTGCGGCCGATTTCCGCGCGCAGCGCGCGACCGCGGCGCTCGAGCGCCTCGAGCTTGCGCGTGTGGCTCGCGATCTCGCCTTCGAGCGCGGTCGCCTTGGCCGCCACGTCCCACACCGTCGCGAGCGCCTGCTTGATTTCCGGCGGCGCGTTGCCCCCCGGGTAAGCGCGCGTGAGCATGCGCGAGAACAGGCCGGCGCGACCTGCCCACTCGGCGACGCCCGGCGAGCGCGGTTGAGGCGGCGGGGGAGGAGCGGCGGGCTGCTGCTCGGGTGCGGCGCCTTTCTCTTCCCACGATTGGCTCGGCAGCGAGCGCTGCAGGGCCTTCAGCTCTTCGAGCAGATGGTGACCGTCGCGGTAGCGCTTGCGCGGATCCTTTTCGAGCAGGCGGAGCACGATCTTCTCCGCGACGGGGCTCGCGTCTTTCTTCACGCTGCCCGGGCGTGGTGCGGGCGCCGTGCGCTGCATCTCGAGCAGGGTCTCGCGGTCGGAGGCCTTGAACGGGAGCTGGCCCGTGAGCATCTCGAAAAACAGCACGCCGAGCGCGTAGAGGTCGGATTGCGGCCCCGCCTGCTCGCCACGAGCCTGCTCGGGCGACATGTACTCCGGCGTGCCGAAGACCGCGCCCTTCGGCGCGAGTCGCGGATCGTGCGCCAGCGCGGCCAGACCGAAGTCGAGGATCTTGACGAAGTCCTTACGACCACCGCGCGCGGTGAGGAGGATGTTGTCGCTCTTCAAGTCGCGATGCACGACGCCGAGGTCGTGCGCGCGTGACAGCGCGGCGCCCATCTGCTCGAGCACGTCCACCGCGCGGGAGAGCTGGAGCGGCCCCTTCGCGAGCTCGTTCGAGAGCGGCGTTCCGACGAGGTACTCCATGACGAGGTAGAGCTCGCCGTCGTCCGTCTCCCCGATGTCGTGGATGTCGATGATGTGCGCGTGGTCGACGCGGTTGGCGGCACGCGCCTCGCGCAGCATCCACGCTCTGAGGTGCGTCTCGCCCCGCAGGTCGGGGCGGATGAGCTTGACCGCGACGACCCGATCGATGAGCACGTGCCGCGCGCGGTACACGATACCCATGCCACCTTCGCCGATGCGTGATTCGAGCCGGTACCGACCGGCGATCACGCGACCCAAGGAAGGATCTTCCCCCTTGCGCGTGCGCGGTAGCCCCGTCCTTTGAGGCGCTGCCTGAGCCATGTTTTCCTGACGACCTAACGCTGGGAGCCGAGGGGCTCGAGACCCCCCATGCTAGCGGGAGCGCGTCACGGAAGCAAAGCGCGAAGCGCGCGCCGCTCATCGGAGTGTGCGTGCACCACACTCCCGATGCAGGAGAACCACCTAGTAATTCTCGTTCTGAGCCTAGCGGCGACCGCTCGAGAAAAAGCGGCGGAGAGCCGCTTTCAGAAGAGCACGTTCAAAACGGGAATGTGGACTTCTGTATGTTGCTTGACGCCGTACATCGCCAGCTCGGTGCGAGTGTAGGTGTCTTGGATCGCCACCGCGGGGACGTTCAGCGCAAGCGCACCCGGGCGCAACGCGAGGAGCGCCGGCGGCATCAGCGTGAGGGGAGGCACGGCCCGCGCGCGAGCGATTCGGTGCTTCTGCGGAGCGCTCGACGTCGGGGGCGTACCCGTCGCAGGCGCCGACGGCGGCACTGCGCCGGGCGGGGGCGCGGCATTGGGTGGTGGAGGAGCAGCAGCCGGGGGAGCACCGGTCGACGGCGCGTCAGGCCGCGGGGGGTTCGCGACGGGCTCGTCCGCGGGGGGCTTGTCCGTGATGTAGTCCGCGGGAGGGGCGTACGCGGTCTGGCTCAGCACGAGCACGATGGTCGGAATGACGAGCGTCATGCCGCCCGCCAACACGAGCATCGACGCGCGCGCGCTGGCGTTCTGTTCGAGGAAGTATCCACCGACGCCACCCGCGGCAGCACCGCCGACGGCGCCGCCGACGTAGGCCCAGCCGTTCTGCACGCCGGCGGCCGCTTCGACCGCGCAGACGAGCTCCCCACCGAGCAGCGCACCACCCACGATTCCCTTCCCGTTGGGTGACGCTTCGTTCTTACCGACGTCGGCCGACGCCCGCGCGGGCGCGAGCAGGACGGCGCCCACGAGCGGCGCTGCGGACACGAGCATCCTTGCGAAACGCATGCTGTTCTCCCTGGCCCGCGGAGGATAACACCGTGAAGGCCCGTTCCAAGCTGAGACTGCGGAGTTTCAGCCTGCGGGGCGGGGAGCCTCGGTCCGTTGGCCGAAAAATGGGCAATTCCCGCCGTGCCGAGCCGACCGAGCCATACTTCCGGTATACGTACGCCCGTACGCCGGCCCGAGAACCATGCCTGAGACCCCTGCACCGTCTGCCACGCTCCCGCTCGCCGAATCCCCCGCGCGGACGGGAACGTTCGGAGCGCTCGTCGAGCTGACGAAGCCGAGCATCGCCGCCCTCGTCATGGTGACGGCGACGTGCGGCGCGCTCGTCACGGGCGTTCATCTGCCGCTCGCGCGTCTCCTGGTGGCGCTCGTTGCCACGACGCTGGTCGTCGGCGCGGCGAACGCGCTCAACATGTACGCGGAGCGCGATTCGGACGCGCTCATGCGCCGCACGCAGAAGCGACCGCTGCCTTCGGGTCGCCTCGGTTCGGAGGTCGCGCTCGGGTTCGGGCTGCTGGCGGCGAGCATCGGCCTCAACGTGCTCGGCGTCGTCGCAGGCGGGCTCGCCTGTGCGCTCACGGCCCTGGCGTTCGCCAGCTACGTCTTCGTGTACACGCCGCTCAAGCGCGTGACGCCTCACGCCCTCGTCGTGGGCGCGCTGCCGGGCGCGCTGCCGCCGCTCATCGGCTACGCCGCCGTGCGGGGAACGCTGGGCCTGCCGGCGCTCTTCCTGTTCGCCTTCCTGTTCGTCTGGCAGATGCCGCACTTCCTCGCGATCGCTCTGTTCTTGCAGGAGGATTACAGGAAGGGTGGGTTGCAGGTTTACTCCGTGGCCAGGGGGCCCGAGCGCACGGTGCGAGCCATGCGCCTGTGGACCGTCGTGCTGCTGCTCGTGACGCTGCTGCCCGCGCTCGGCGCCGTGCACCTCGGGTATTTCGCGGTGGTCGTGCCGGCGGGGCTCGCGTTCGCGACGCTGGTTTTCCGCGTGCCGCCGCGGCTGTCGCGCGTGCACTGGGCGCGACGCGTGTTCTTCGCCTCGATGCCGTACCTCGTCGTCGTGTACGCGGCGTACGTCGCTGCGGCGTAGGGCGTTCCGCGGAACCGACGGGCGCCTACTTCTTCTTGTCGGTGTTCGCGGCGAGGCGCTGGGCAAGCTCGTGGAGCGCGATGCGATCGGCTGCCCAGAGCTCGTAATAGATCGCCATGAGCTCGACGAGCGCTTGGCGCCCGCCGGCATCGAGCTTCGAGTACATGGCGGCCATGTCGACGAACTCCATCTGCTGCGCCGGCGTCATGTCGTCGAAGACGGAGATGAGGCTCTGGTACACCGAGGCCGTCACGTTCTTCTGACGGGTCGGCGGCTCCGAATGAAACTTGGCGCGCGGCGCCTTCGGGATGGGCGGTAGCTCGAAAGGTCCTTGCTGGGTGATGGTGCGGAGGCTTTTCCCCTGGGACGGGCGCGCGGGCTTCGGGGGTGGGCGTTTGGAGGCCATCGTCAGGTCGCACCCCTCAGAGTAGCCGTGACGTAGGCGGGTACGGAAAGGGCCGCGACCACCAGAAGTAGCGCCGGGATCGGGATGTCGGTCGCGCCGCGCGCGAGCAGGCAGAGCGCGAGCAGCGCCGCAACCGGCGTGCGCCGGCTCGCGACGAGCGCGGCGACTGCGCCCACCGTGCTCGCCGCCTCGAGCACGAGCCGCGCCGCGGACGGCACGAGCGGCGCCGGAGCGCGCAGGAGCTGTGTCACGGCGCGCGCGACGACGATGAGCCACGGCTGCGCGCCAGGCCGCACCGCCGCGCGCAGCGCGAGTCCCCACGCGAACACGAGCAGCACGCTGAGCAAAGACAGCACGAGCGCCCGCCCGCCCCGGCGCGCCGAAAGCCAGCCGAACGCCAGGCTCACGAGCACGACCTCGAGCGCGAAGCCGGCCGTCGTGAGGAGCGTGGCCGCGCGATACTCGCGTCGATCAAGCAGGAGCCCGGCGTCACGCGCGAGGCATACGACGGCAGCCGCGAATTGCTCAACGGTGTCCGCTCGCGCGTCCAGCAGGGCATCCCGCCGTCCCGCATCGACTCCACCACCGACGCCGGATATTTCTGGTCGATTACTGGACCGATCACCGGTGTGCCGTCAGCCGGCGGGGTCAGCCCGCTCGCGCCCGACCGCATCATCCAACTCCGCCTGTTTCTCCACGACGGCGTCCGCTGGGGCTGGAACTACCCGCTCGAGCATCTCGACTCCCCGGTCCTCGACCTTCTCAGCGCGAAATACGTGATCGCCGGACCGAAGGGGGCGGAG
>DASUGE010000617.1:0-7441 GCA_036274215.1 Polyangiaceae bacterium
TCCGCGCCGTGTGCCACGAGGGCAAGCTGTCGTCGGCGCACGTGCTGTTCCCGACCGCCGAGCTCGCGAGCGCGTGCGCCGAGCGCGGCCTCCTCGAGCGGCACGGCGTGCAGTTTCAGTGGCATAACCCCGGCTACGCGACGTTCGACGACTTCCTGTCGCGCTTCGACTCGAAGAAACGCCACCAGATCCGCCGCGAGCGGCGCGCCCTCGCCGAGCGCGACATCGAGCTCGAGGTGCTCACAGACGGGACGCTCGGTCCCGAGCACGCAGATTTCATTTACGACTTCTACGTCGCGACCGTCGACAAGTTCCCGTGGGGCCGGCGCTACCTGAACCGCGCCTTCTTCGAGGAGGTGTGCTCGACGATGCCGGAGTCGCTCCACGTCGTCGCCGCGAGCGAGCGCGGCGGCCGTCGCCTCGGCGGTGCCTTCAATCTCCTCGGCAAGCACCGTCTCTACGGTCGCTACTGGGGCGCCCTCGCCGACGTCCCGTTTTTGCACTTCAATGTCTGCTTCTACAAGGGCATCGAGGAAGCCATCGTGCGCAAGCTCGGCGGCTTCGAGCCCGGCGCCGGCGGCGAGCACAAAGTCGCCCGCGGCTTCGAGCCGACCGTCACGCACAGCGTCCACTACCTCGCCGACCCCCGCCTCGGTCGCGCCATTGCCCAACACTTGATAGGCGAACGTGCGGCGGTCGACAGCCACGTCTCCGAGGCCGAGCCGGTGCTGAAGCCCGTCTGATTCGCTACTCGCTCCCGACGATGGGCGTCACGCACACGAAATGCCATGCGAAAAAGAGCATCGCGCTCGTTTCGGCCTCCTCGGGCCTCGGCAAGCCCATGGCCGCCCGAAACTCGAGCCAGGGCCCCGCTGCGGTCCCCGTCAGTGGCGCGCCGAAGCCGAGCGAGGTCTCGAACTTGGTGCGGCTCCCGAAGCCACGCCCCGCCGGCGTGCCGAAGCTTGCCCCCAAGCCGAGTGAGAGCGAATCGAGCGCCAGATCGAGCACGGCCGGCCCGGTTTCGAGCGCTTGCGACCAGCGGATCAGAAAGAGCGGTCTGAGCCCGATGCCCGCGCCGAGGCGCCGCTCGAGCTCGGGCGTCTTGCTGAGCGTCTCCGTGTAAACGAGCTCGAGACCGACCGTCGAGTACCAGAACGCCGTGCCCCGCACCGCGACGCCGACGTCGTCGCCCGTGAACGCTAGGTTCGGTCCGACACCGAGCCCGAGATCGAGGTCGCCGTCGAAGCGCCCGTATGCTCCGTCCCCCTGGTGGTGGTTCGCGTCCGGATCGACCGAGCGCACCGCACTCGACGTTCGTTTTCCGAACGCGGGTTCGCCGCTGGCGACCGGTTTTTCGAGAGCGAGCACGACCAGCGGCCAGAACGTCATGGACGGAGCGCTCGCTTGAGCTCGTCGCGAAGCTCCGGCAAGAAGATCAAGCGCACGCGCTCCATGCGCTCCCCGCGCAAGCGACCGAGCAAGAACGACACCTCGGAGAGCGACCGCACGGCGCCGTCGGGGAAGACGATCGAGAGGGGCTCGTCGGTCTCGTCGAGCGCGACCGTGGAAGCCACGTCGAGCCCCACGTGCACCTCCGGATCCAGGCCTGCCTTTTGGGCTACGTCGCGCGCGATGTCGAGCGCGTCGAGCCGCCCGCGCGGCGCCGCTTGCTCGCCGAAGAGCTCGTAGGTCTTGAAGAGCCGGCGGGCCTGCAGCCGCTGCGTGAGGTCGGCGAGGAGCGGATCCTTCACGTTCTGCCACGCCGACAACGCGACCCAGAGCGACGGGTCGTCGAGCGCGAGGTACTCGCCGAGCGTCGTGTCGCCGTCGCGCGACAAGGCGACGATGCCGGGCGGCGCGCCCGGTAGGCGCGTGCCGTCGGCGATGAGCACGCGTGCCCGCTCGAGGATCTTCGTGAGCATCCACTCGCACGAGCGCTCGGTCTTGTGGAAGTAGACCTGCTGGAACATGAAGAGGCGTGCGAGCAAGAACGACTCGATCGCGGGGATGCCCTTCTTGCCGTCGATGGCGAGCGGGGGCGCGGCGCCTTCGGTTGCGGGCAGGCCGAAGGTGAGGCTCCGGAGCAGCCAATCGAGATCGAAGCGCCCGTAGCCGACGCCGGTCGCGTGCGCGTCACGCAGCAGGTAATCGCAGCGATCCACGTCGAAGGTCCCGCTCACGGCACGCGCGAGATACGGGAGCTCGTGCCGGCCCATGACGAGCTCGGCGACGCGCGCCGGGAGCTCCGGATCGAGCCCGGCGAGCACCCGGTGCACGTCCGTGCCGTCGTCGAGCAGGATGCGGCGCGTCCACTCCTCGTGCTCGTGGCCCTTCGGAAGCACCTGCTCGAACAGGTGCGAGAAGGGGCCGTGCCCGAGGTCGTGCAGGAGAGCGGCGGCGAGCGCCTCGCGGGCTCGTTCGGTCGTCACCCGTTGCCAGAAGGGGAGGCTGCCGTCGATGGTGCGCAGCCGCCCGAGCAGGCGCGTCATCACGAACGCGGCGCCGATGGCGTGCGAGAAGCGTGTGTGGTCCGCACCGGGGTAGGCGAGCGAGGCGAGGCCAAGCTGTCGAATGCGGCGGAGGCGCTGGACCTCGCGCGTCTCGAGCAGCCGCACGATGATGTCCTCCTCCGGCCGCTCGAAGGTGACGAGCCCGTGCACCGGGTCGCGCAGAATCATGGCGGCGCACTATACCGAGGCCCGGCGAGCTGAAATCAGCCTCATGAAAAACCTTTGAGTGAACCCCGAATGGAATTAGCAGCCCGAGCGCCCCAAATGCCCCAAAAGTCCAAGGCGCCGTCGCGGGAGCGGCCGAGCGCGCGGTGCGCGTGGGAGAAGGCGCCTCTCGACAGCTCGGGAAAGCGCGCGTAACTTTAGCCGGATACGCGTTTTTGGCTTTGTGCCGAAGACGGGTAGGTGACCATGGCACGCCCGAGCTCCTCAGCACCCCCGCGGCCGATTCGGCTGGTGGACGTGTTGCGCCAGCTGCCGGAGGCGGAGCTCGGCTCGTTGATCGGTCGGCTGAAGATCCGCGTCGACGAAGCCAAACGCATCGATGTCCCCTCGCAGGTGGCTAGACTTCTGTTGCAGCTCCCGGAGCTGCGGGATCCGGGCATCCTACCTGGACCGACACGCGAGCTTTTGTATCGCGTCGCCGAAGCGGGCGGTGTGCTCGTCGCGCGCAGTCTACCGGCGGCCGTCGAGCCGCTCGTCGCGCGTGGTGTCGTCTACGTGCGCGGTCGCGGCACGGGCGTCGAGCTGCTCTTGCCGATCGCGTTCCTTCTCCACCTGAAGCCGTGGGAGGGCGAGGATCCGCGCGGCGTGCGCGCCATGCTCTGGCAAGCGCACCCCGACGTCGCGAGCAGCATCGCGTCGCACTACCTCGGCCGTCCGGCGACGCCGCCGCTCGCGCTCGGGCTCGAGGCGGCGTGGGAAGTCCTTTCCGACGCCGCCGCGCTCGCGCGCGAAGTCGAGGAGCTCGCGCCGCTCGAGCGCAAGCTTTTGGCCGCCGTCGAGCAGGTCGGCGGCGAGGTCGACACGGAAGAGCTGCTCGATCTCGAGCGCGAGCCGCTCAGGCTGCGCGGTGCCATGGGTGCGACGCCGTCGCGCCGCGGCGTGGGGTTTGCGCTCGAACGCCGCGGGTTCTTGGTTCCGGTGCACCCGAACCGCCACATGATCCCGACCGAGGTCGCCGCGATCGTCGGTGCCCAGCGCCGCGTCGAGCGCGAGACGCAGCGACGCGAGATCCGGAGCTTCGTGCTCGGCGACGATCACGCCCCACGCCGCGCGCGCTTCGCGGAAGATCCGGCGCCGCTCGCGCTCGCGCTCGCGCTCGCCGTGCGTGACCCCGGTGTCGAGGTGAAGCCCGGCGTCGGCACACCGCGCTCGCTCCTCACCAAGCTCGCGACGCGTTTCGGCAAGGACGCCGAGCGCGTCGCGTTCATCGCCTCGCTGAGTCGCGCGATCGGCCTCTGGGATCCGTCGGCCATCGGCGTCGCCTCGCCGCCCGGTGCGCTGCCCGTGGCAGACCTCGGGCTCGGGCTGTTTCAAGCCTGGCGTCGCGGCGGAGCCTGGGACGAGGCGCGTCCCGACGGCGAAGTGCTGCGCGCGCCGCCCGAGGCACGCGAGTCGAGCGCGGCCGGCGTCGTGCGCGAGCTCGTGATCGAGGCGCTGCAGGAGCTGTCCGACGGTCGCTGGGTTCCCTGGGAAGCGGTCGCGGCGTACGTCCGCTCCGATTCGCGCACGCCCGGCGTGCGGCGGCTCGTCGAGCGCTGGGCCCAACGCTCCTCCCTGGAGGCGCTGACGCCCGAAGAGATTGCGCGCCGCATCGCGCTCGACAGCCTGCATCTGCTCGGCATCGTCGATCTCGGCGATCCCGACGACGAGGAAGCGCTTGGTCCCACGCTGCGCATCACGCCGCGGGGCCGCTCGTACCTGGAAGATTCGCCCGAATCGCGCACGGCGGCGGAGCCGAGCCGCTTCTTGGATCATCAGGCGCTCCGCATCGGCGCATCGGCGCAGACGGGCAGCGTGATCGCGCTCGCTCCGCTCGTCGAGATCGGCGCCGTCGGCGGCTCGCTCGACGTGCTCGTGACGCAGCCCGCGCTCGCGCGCGCTCTCTCGGCCGGTTTCGAGGCGGAGGTGTTGCAGGCGCGGCTCGAAGCGCTCGCGCCGCTGCCGGATCCGATTGCGCGCTCCTTCGCGCAGGCGAGCGCCGTGGTCGGGCGCGCGGAGTTCGTCGCGACGGCAGGCTTCCTCTGGGTCGAGGACAACGAGGTGCGCGAGCTCCTCCGGACGCGCCGCCAGACGGCCGATCTATTCGTCGATCCGTCGCCGCCGGCGGGCCTGCTCGTGCAGGCCGGCGTCGAGCTCGAGCGGCTCGCGCGCCGTTGCCGCTCGCTCGGGGTGGAGCTCATCGTCGACGGCACGCCGTACCGCACGCGCTCGGTCCCCCCGGGCAAGTCCGGCAGCGGAGCGCGCCGGCTCGACTCGAGCGGCACGCTGCCCTCGCTGCGCGCCGCTCGCGTGCCGTCGAGCACGCGCCAGGGTGCCGTGCGCGCCCCGTCGAGCGCGCGCCAGCCCGCGGCGCGGCCGAACCCGTCCGAATCGGGCACACGCATCGACATCATCGGCGCGACCGACGAAGACAAGCGCGGCGCCGGCGAGTAGAGCGCCGTGGGGCGGGATTGTTCACGTAGCCGCTCGATGCTACGCGGCGGGTGATGAGCGCCTTCAGTCCCGAGCTGCTCGGTGAAATCGCGAGCCGCTACGGCACGCCCGTGTACGTGTACGACGCGGCGGTCGTGCGCCGGCAGCTCGCGACGCTCGAATCGTTCGATCGCGTGCGCTACGCGCAGAAGGCGTGCCCGAACGTGCACCTCCTGCGGCTCCTGCGGAGCGAAGGCGCGGTCGTCGACTGCGTTTCCCTCGGGGAGCTCGAACGCGCGCTCACCGCGGGCTTCTCACCGGATCCAGCACGGCACGAGATCGTGTTCACGGCCGACATCCTGACCGAGGCGGTGCTGGCGCGAATCGTCGAGACCGGCGTGCCCATGAACGCCGGCTCGTCGGACATGCTGACGCAGCTCGGTGAGCGGCGGCGCGGGCACCCGGTGTGGCTGCGCGTGAATCCGGGCTTCGGGCACGGTCACAACAAGAAGACGAACACGGGCGGCGAGTCGAGTAAGCACGGCATCTGGCACGAGACGCTCGACGACGCGTTCGCGCGCATCGAGGCTTACGATCTCGACTTGGTCGGCCTCCACATGCACATCGGCTCCGGCGCCGACATCGAGCACCTCCGGCGCGTGTGCGATGCGATGGTGGCAGAGGTCGCGCACCTGAAGGCTGCCGGCCGAGATCTGCGCGCGATCTCCGCGGGCGGCGGGCTGCCCGTGCCGTATCGCCAAGGCGACCCGGAGCTCGACCACGTAGCGCATTTCCGGCTCTGGAACGACGCGCGGCAGCGGATCGAGGGGCTGCTCGGCCACCCCGTCACGTTGGAGATCGAGCCCGGTCGTTACCTGGTCGCGCCGGCCGGCGTGCTCGTCTCGGAAGTGCGCGCGATCAAAGACGTCGGCGCCAATCACTTCACGCTGGTCGACGCCGGCTTCAACGACCTGATGCGTCCGACCCTGTACGGCGCCTACCACGAGATCTCCGTGATCCCGCGGCAGGGCTCGCTCGCGGGCAGGCGCACGCGACCGAGCATCGTGGCCGGCCCGCTCTGCGAGTCGGGCGACGTGTTCACGCAGGACAGCAGCGGCAACGTGACCCCGCGCATGTTTCCGGAAGCGAGCGTCGGCGACCTCTTGGTGTTCGGGGATGCGGGCGCGTACGGCGCGAGCATGGGGAGCAACTACAACTCGCGGCCGCTTTCGCCCGAAGTGCTGGTCGACGGCTCCGAGATCCGGCTGATCCGGCGGCGGCAGCGCATCGACGAGCTCCTTTCGCTCGAAGAAACCTGACGGATCCGCCCTCGGGCGATTTGCCCGCCCCGGGGTGCTGGCACCGCGGCGCCCGCCCGAGAGGCCCGGCGGCCGTCGTAGCGCCTTAGCGCATCGCGTCGAAAGCGTCGCTGAACCTCGGTCCGGTCCTTCGTCCGTGTGCGATGAGAACCTACCCCATCCCGAGCGGCGTGTGGCATGCTCGCCAAGACTCCATGATTCCCCGTCGCGCCAAAATTGTCTGCACCATCGGCCCAGCCGTCGAGTCCCGAGAACAGATCCGGGAGCTCATTGCGGCAGGGATGGACGTGGCTCGCCTCAACTTCTCGCACGGCGAGCACGCCGAGCACGGCAAGCGCGCCGAGACGATCCGAACCGAGAGCCAGGCGATGGGCAAGCCCGTCGCCATCCTGCAGGACCTCTGCGGCCCGAAGATCCGCACCGCCAAGGTCGGCCCCGCGACCCTCGCGGTCGGCGATACCCTGGACATGATTTCGGGCGATACGGGTGACGATCACACGATCGCCATCAGCTACGAGGGGCTCGAGCACGACGTGCGCCCCGAAGATCGCATCCTGCTCTCCGACGGGCAGGTCGAGCTCCGCGTGCTCGGCATCAAGGGCAACCGCGTCGAGGTACGCGTCGAGCACGGCGGTCCGATGCGTCCGAAGATGGGCGTCAACCTCCCGTCGGGCAGCCTGCGGCTCGGCGCGCTCACGGAGAAGGACAAGAAGGACCTCGACTTCGGCCTCTCGATCGGCGTCGACTTCGTGGCGCTCTCGTTCGTGCGTCGCGCGGAGGAAGTCCAGGAGCTACGCGAGATCTGCGAGCGCAAGGGCAAGCCGACGCCCATCGTCGCGAAGATCGAAACCCCGAACGCCGTCGAGCGCCTCGACTCGATCGTGCGGGCCGCCGACGCGGCGATGGTGGCGCGCGGCGATCTCGGCGTGGAGCTACCGCCCGAGACGGTGCCCGTCATTCAGAAGCAGATCATCG
>DASUGE010000618.1:0-2187 GCA_036274215.1 Polyangiaceae bacterium
CTCGACTTTCCGACTGGTGCTGACGTGCCAGCGAGCGGGCGGCACAAAGAGCTTCTGGTGCTGCTCTGGCAGAGCGTGCAGGCGGAGCTCGGAAACAGGGCGCTCGTCGCATCCGACATGTTCCTGTACTGGGATCCCACGGATCCGAAGCGCTGCTTGGCGCCGGATCTAGCGGTGCGGATCGGCGCTCCGGCGGAGACGCTCGAGTGCTGGAAGACCTGGGAGAGGGGCGCGCCACACGTGGGCGTCGAAATCGTGAGCCGCTGGGATCGGAGCGAGACACGCCTGGAGAAAACGCTCGAACGCTACTGTCAGGCGGGCATCCTCGAGGTCGTTCGCTTCGATCCCGAACGCCAGACTTCGCCCGTGCGCCTCTGGGACCTCTTCGACGGCGACCTCGTGGAGCGTGATCTGGGCGATCCCGAGGCGTACCGCTGCGACGCGCTCGCGCTCTACTGGTGTGTTCGGCAGCATCCGAGGTTCGGGCCGATGTTGCGTCTCGCTCGCGACGCGAAGGGCGAACGTGTCCTCCCGACGCCGTGGGAAGCGGAGGACGCCGCGGTCGCTGCCAAGGACATCGCCCTCGCCGAGCTCGCCGCCGCTCGCGCTCGTATCGCCGAGCTCGAGAAGGGGCGCTGATACTCGGGCGCTACGGCTTCTGCGCGAGCACGATCAAGCGCGGCGAAAGCTCGCCGAAGAACACGCCGGGCGTCGAGGGCTGCCCGCTCGCTTCCGTGACGCGGAAACCCACGTCGTGGAGCAGCTTGCCGAGCTCGTGCAACGAGTAGAGGCGAATCGAATAGACGCACTCACGCGAGCGACCGTCGTCGAAGATCACCGAGCGCTTCACGCGCAGCCGGCTCGTGATGAAATCGACGCTCATGTCGTCCATGCAGACGCAGGAGTCGCCCTCGTACCAGAGCTGGCTCGGTGAGTACGCGGCCGCAAAGTCGCGATTCGCGATGTCGATCAAGAACATGCCGCCCGGCTTCAAGGCGCGGAACACGCGCTCGGCGACGGCGGCGTTCTTCTCCTCCTCGAAGTAGCCGAAGCTCGTGTTCCAGCAGTAGATGCCGTCGAACATGGCTTCGAAGGCCATCTCGCGCATGTCACCCTGCAGGAAGTTGATCTTCTGCTCTCGCTCCTGCGCGACGTCGGCCGCCAGCGCGAGCTGATAGACCGAGAGGTCGTAGCCGACGACGCCGTAACCACGCGACGCAAGCTCGACGGCGTGATGACCGGAGCCGCAGCCGAGATCGAGCACCACGCCGCCCTTGGCGACGCCGAGCGACTCCTCGATGAAGTCGACCTCGCGCCGGATCTGCTTTTCACTGATGCGCGGCACCGCGCGCGTGAAATCTTCGCCGAAGATCTCCTCCCACCACGGGCGCTTCAGGGAGCGACGCGCGCGCGGCCGGCCGCTGTCGGGGCGCCGCGGAGGCTTCGGCCGGCGCGGAGGCGGAGGCGGTGTCTTGTTGTCGACGACGGGCGCGCCCGGCTCGGGCCGCGGCTCGGAAAGGCTTGCCGTCGCTTCTCCGGCGGCGACCGCCTCGCCGTCCTCGGGTGGAATCGACAGCGCGTCGTCGTGGTCGAGCTCCGGCAGGCCGTCCTCCGCCGCCGCGGGATCTTCCTGTGAAGCCTTGCGACCTTCCTGCGAATCGGGCGCGAGATCCTCGTCGGCTAGCTCGGTCGTGTCCGCTCCCGCCTCGAGCGTCGGGCCGATTTCGACGTGCACGAGCGGAGGCGTCTCTTCGTCGTGATCGGGCTCCTCCGGAATTTCCTCGACGTCTTCTTCGGTGACGCTCGCGGGCTTCGCAACTCCCGGCGAGCCGATGGCGATGATGCGCATCACCTGAATGGCTGGCGCGGGCGTCGGCTTGGCGACGGACGTGCTCTGGTCGGAGGGCACGATCACGTGCGCCGGCTGCGGGGGCTCGCTCCGGCGCGGCGGCGGACGCGTCTGGCGCGTCGGGGGCGTAGCCCGCGCCGGCCCGCCGGCTTCGATCCCGAGCTCCGCAGCGAGAGGCCCCGGCAGAGGCGTCGCCTCGGGCGAAGCGCTTTGGCTTGCCGCAGCGGGCGCTACAGCCTGCCCTCCCGCGGGGGGCGCTTGCGCGGCGGTCGTTTGCGCAGCAGGCAAAGGCGCTGCAGGCTGCTGCGACACCACGGGGGGCACCGCGACCTGCGGTG
>DASUGE010000619.1:0-4640 GCA_036274215.1 Polyangiaceae bacterium
GTCATCGAGCGCTCGCTCAAGAAGGCGGAGGAAGGCGTGCTCTTGAACCGCGACGCGTCCGTCGCGTTCGACGCCATCTTCGAGCAGGTGAAGAAGATCTCCCAAGCGATGGCCGAC
This sequence comes from Polyangiaceae bacterium, assembly GCA_036274215.1. GTDB lineage: Bacteria > Myxococcota_A > Polyangia > Polyangiales > Polyangiaceae > PMG-095. Next base: position 118 of record DASUGE010000619.1, read on the forward strand.
ATCGCGGAGTCCTCTCAGAAGCAGCACGCGGGCGTGGCGCGCGTCACGTCGTCCGCCGGCACGATCCGCGACGGCGCGCAGAGCGGCGCCGCGACGGCCGAAGAGACGGCCGCGGCCGCCACCGAGCTCGCCGCTCAGGCCGCGTCGATGCGCGAGATGACCGCGACGTTCCGCCTCGGCGGCGCGCGAGCGAACGCACCGCGTCACGGCGCAGGGTCCGGCAACGGGTACGCCACGAGCGGCCGCACCGGCAGTGCGACGCGAAACGGCCACTCGAACGGTAACGGTCACGCCTACTCGAACGGCAACGGCTTCGCGCATTCGGCCCTGAACGAGCTCGCCTGAAGCCGAGGCCGGGTAGGGTCCTTCAGCCGGCAACGCGCAGCAAGCCAAGCACGCTTCGTCCAGCTGGGAGGACCCGCGCTAATATCGACCCCATGCGGATAGCGGTTCTCGCGGCGTCGTCCTACGCCGCGTGCCAGAGGCTCCCCGAGGTCTCCGGCGCCACTCTGAATCTCGACGTGCTCGCGCAACGCCTGTCCGAGTCGGACGCCGGCTACACGGTGCACGCCTTTCGGGCCGAGCGCGGTCTCGCCGAGGCGCTCGAGCAGGTGCTCGCGAACGCGCCCGAGCCCGTCGAAGCGCTGCTGTTCTACTTCTCGGGCTACGCCGTCGTCTCCGACGAGCGCGGCCCCGCCCTCCTCCTGGACGGAGAGCGCCTCGCGTCGCTCTCCTTCAAGCGACTGCGCCGGGTGCTCGACGAGCGGGCACGGAGCGCCTTCCTCGTGCTCGACACGCTCTCCGCGTTCGACGCCGTGACGCCGCCCGAGGAAGCTGCCCGCCTGCTCGCGACGGCGCTCGAGCCGGGCAGCACTCCCGTGCATTGCCTGGTCGCCAATCGGCCGGAGGCGACCGCCGGCGAGCGCTCGCCGTTCACGAGCCTGCTCGAGCTCGTTCTCGACTGGCAGACGACGCGCACCGAGCCGCTCGGGGCGGAGGAGCTCGTCTCGCTGCTGCGCGCCGAGGAAGCGCTATTTTCCGCCCTGAAAGCGCTCGAGTACGTGCCCGCGAGCGAGCCGTTCGCCGTGCTCGTCGGTACCCGACCGACGAGCCTCTACCCCGAAGCGCCGCCGCTGGAACCGGTGCCGGACCAGACGCGTGTCAGCGCCGAGGAGCGCTCGCGCGCGCTCGAAGCCAGCGTCAACGCGGAGGTCGAGGGAGACCTCGTGAAGGCGCTCGAGCAGGCGCGCGTCGCCGTGCGCGGCGACCCGCGCGACGTGAGCACGCTCGAGTGGACACTCGAGCTCTTGGAGCGGTCGAGCAAGCCCGACGGCGTGTACAACGCGCTCTCCGCGCTCGAGCTCGCGGGCGGCGCCGGCGAATCCCAACGCGCCGTCGTGCTCGCGCACCGGCCCGAAGGGCTCTTGGCCGCGCAGGGCGTCGTCACCGAAGGCGACTGGCTCGCGAATCTCTTGTGCCCGGAGCGCGAGACCACCACGGAGCAGATCGTGCGTGCGCTCGGTGACGGCGCGGTCGAGCTCGGGCTCGAGACGGCACAGCGCAAGCGTCGCGCCGTGACGCTCGATCCGGCGGCGGAGCAGGATCCAGAGAAGAGCACGACGACGCTCGCGCGGACCCTGGTGTGGTCGGCCCGCGTGCTCGGGCTACCGCGCCCGAAGCTCCACGTGCGCGACGCCGTGCCGGGCGAACTCGCGGTCGCGGACGTGAAGTCTCCGACCGTGCTCGCGAGCAAGGCGCTCGGGAGCGGCCTCACCCTCCCCGAGCTCGTGTTTCGTTGGGCGCGCGCGCTCGTGTACCTCCGGCCGGAGCTGCGCCTGCTCGCGCACTTCTCTGGCCCGGGCGAGCTCGAAGCGCTCGGGCGCGCAGCGGTCGCGCTGGTCGCGAGCGGCGGCACGCCGCGTCTGGACGGTGACGCCAAGCTCCTGTTGCGCGGCCTTCGACGCCACCTGCACGGGCCCGTGCTCGCGCGGCTCCGCGACGCGATCGGGCCGAGCTCCGCCGCCGACGTGAGCGCGCGCCTCCGGCTCTGGGCGCGCAGCGCCGAGCTCTTGGCGGGACGGGCGGGGCTGCTCGCGTGCGGCAACCTGGAGCTGGCGGCCAAGGTCAGCGAGCGCGCGCCGCTCGGCAGCATTTCCGCGGCCGACCAGATCGCCGATCTCGTCGCCTACTCGCTCGGCGACGAGTACTCCGCGCTGCGCACACGCCTCGGCGTCGCGGTCACGGCTCTGGGGACGCCCGAGCCGCCCCCGGCACGGAGCGCGGGCTAGAGCTCGTCTCGCGAGCCTGCCGAGGAGACGCGCTGCACTAGTTCTCGCAGTACTGCGCGGGCGCGCACGCGCCGTCGTCGACGTTCTGAAGCGGCACGCAGCACGCGGTCGTGCACTCGTCGTTCGACTTGCAGGACGGGACGCACGTGTCGAGGCCCGAGATGCAGTAGCCCGCGCCGCTCAGGTAGCTGCAGCAGTCGCCGTTCTGCGTGCACGTGTCACCGTCGTCGAGGCAGATCTCGGAACAGATCGAAGCCGGAGCGCACGCGGAGCCGCCGCCCTCGAGCCCCGCGCAGCAGCCGCTCGCGCAGTCGCTGTGGAGCTCGCAGCCGGACGCGCACGTGTCGTCCACGCACACGCCGTCGTTGGTCGTGAAGCTGCAGCAGTCGCCGTTCTGCGTGCACGTGGCTCCGTCCTCGAGGCATGCGCCGCCCGTGCCGGAGCTGCCGCCCTTGCCCGAGGATCCGCCGCTGCTCGTGCCGCTCGACCCGCCCTTGCCGGAGCTGCCACCCTTACTCGAGGAGCCGCCGTTGCCGCCTGCGCCCGCTTCGCCGCTGTTGCCCGAATCGCCGTTGTCGTCGTCGTCACCGACCTTGAAGCAACCCGGCAGCGCCAGCGCCACGACGGCCGTGAGCGTGATGGCCTGAGCCCCCAAAAGCAGCTTGTATCCCATGATCCTACTTCCTCGAAAGGTCGAGAGCTACTCGGCGCAGCCGGCCTTGCCGAAGACCGCGAGCGTGTCGCAGAGCGAACGCGACTCGGCGGCGCGGCTCACCGCGAGCAAGCGGCACGCGAGCGTGCCCGGCGTCTTCGCGTACGCGACGCGATAGCGCGTCGGCGTGTCGGGGCCCGCTTCGACGACCTGGTGGTCGACGAGCGTCTTGCAGTCCTCGAGGCATTTCTCGTCGTCGCCGTCGAAGCCGTCCGCCGAGTTGTATTGCGCCTCGCACACGCCCTTGGCGAGGCGGCAGTAGGCGATGCACTTGGTGTCCTCGACGTGGTCGACCGTCTCGGAGGTCGGCTCGCCGCAATGACCTTCGCCGCCGGGGCCCGCGTGGGGGCAGTGCGCGCTCTCGGCGCAGAGCGAATTGTAGGAGTGGTAGAGGCGGCAGGCGAGCGTGTCGTCCACCTGGTCGCCCAGCACGCCTTGCGCGAAGAACGGAGCGAGCGCCTCGCACTGCTTCTGCGATTCGTATTGGGCCCAGTCGCCCCCGCCGCACGCGACGGTGACCACGCGGCAATAGTCCACGGGACGTGCCTCCGTGATGATGTCCGGGTCGGTGGACGCGGCGGAACCGCCCTCGCCTTCGTCCTCCGGCGGCAAGTCCTTGCAGAATTCCGTCGGCGTCGAGAGGTTCGCGTGGCCGCAGTGCGTCTTGCCGCCCACGGTCGAGTTGCTGACGTGGACGAGGCGGCACTGGACCGTGTTGCCGTCGTGGTCCTTCGTGAGATTGAACGAGTCCTTGTTGCGGAGGGCCTTGCACTTGGCGACGCAGTTCGCGTTCGAGCCGCACTGCACCTCGCCGCAGGAGCGCTCGTAGAGCTGGCAGTAGCTTTCGCACTGCCCGTCACAATTGAGGCCTTCCGGTCCGGCGGAGCGGCAGTGGTTGCTGACCTCCTCCTCGGTCGCGTGCTCGGCGTCCCTCGCCTCGCGCAGGCGACACGAGAGCGTGTTCGTTTCCTGCGACTCGCTCGGATCCCCCACGTCGTAGAGCTTGCAGACCGCCATGCACTTCTGACGCGTCTCGTAGACCTTGTTGTTGCCCGTGCAGTTGCGCATCACGGTGTCGCAGAACTCGCCACATTGGCCGAGCTCGCGATCTTCGATGTTGGCAATGGCCTCGCAGCCCGTGGAGAGCGCGGGTGCGGCGAGCCCAAGTCCGAGCGCGAGCAGGGCGCGAAGCCCGAAGAGCCTCCGTTGCATCACAGGCTCCCCCCGATGCGGAGGCCCGCGAAGCCCGGTCCGACCACCGGCGAGAGTCCGACGCTCGAGGACTTGCTCGGCGCCGTGAAGAAGACGACCGCGCCCGCCGCAAGGAGCGCGCCGCCGGCGACGAACGAGATGGTGGAACCGGTCGCGGCCGAATGCGCCTGATCGGAGTTCTCGTAGTCCGCCTTCTCTTGGCACAGCGTCGGCGAGCATTTCTCGTCGGCCTGCTTCTCTTTGTCGATGGCGCGCAGGCCGAAATACGTCCCGAGCCCGAGCCCGACGAGCCCGCCGCCGGCCAGCACGAG
>DASUGE010000620.1:0-8532 GCA_036274215.1 Polyangiaceae bacterium
TTCCACCCGTGACCCGGGCGCGACGGCCACGAGCCGGAGGTGCACGCCGTCGGACTCCGAGCTCAGACGTGGGGCGAAGACCCACGCGCTCGGGTCGAGCGAAGTGAGGCTGCGTTCCGGCACGGGACCGCCGACGGCGCGCAGCGGCACGAGCCCGAGATCCTCGACCCCTTCCGCCATCGTTTGGTCGACCTGGGCGCCGAGCCGACGCGTCCGCTCGTCGGGGCTCTGGCTCGCAGCCATCCACTGGCCCGGGGCGACCTCGGCGCCGGTCGGAACGATGCGCGCACGTCCGCCGGCCGCGCGCGCGAGCGCGGGCAGCGCGACGACGAACGCGACGACTGCGAGCGCGAGGGCCCAACGCGCGCGCCTCGCGCGCGGCTCTAGAACATCACGGTTGCGCTGATCCAAGCGTCGAGCCCGTTCGAGTCGTCGACCTTGAAGCGCCGTCCCGGATCGTTGATCACCTTGCGGTAGTTCGGGTTCGGGATGCCCGTCGGCGAGTAACCCTGTTCAGCACTCCCCGTGCGGCACGGCCCCGCCTGTGCGCCGTCATTGTCGAAGTTCGGGTTGCAGGCCTGATCGAAGGTGACGAAGTGGCCTTGATAGAGCGTGTACGCGCCGCCGACGTTGAACTTCACGTACTCGCCGGCCTGGTACGTCGTCGAGACGCTGAAGGTGTACTCGCCGTGCTGCTGCACGTCGGTCAGGCCCGTGAAATAGACCTTCTGCGAGTTCGGGTCGACGACCGACGGGTAGGCCGCGGTCGGCCCCGCCGTGTACTCGGAGAACTGCGGCGCGCGCAGCGAGGGGGCGTCGCTCGAACCGAGAGCATCGAAGAGCTCGCTGTAGTCGCGGCCCTCCGAGACGTAGGTGCCGGAGAAACGCCCGTCAATCGTGAGCCTTTGGAAGGCGTCGCGGATCTCCCAGGGCATGACCGCGATGCCCATCGTCATGGTCCCGCGGAGCGGCGGGTGGTTCACGAGCGAGCCCCTGAGATCCGTCTGGTGGTAGTCGCTGCTCTGATTCGGGAACTCGAACAGCACGTCGAATCCGCCGTAGGGCTCAATGTATTTCACGCGCCGCGAGAGGTAGGTGTGGAAAGCGAGGCCGGTGGTTCCACGGCTCACCCCGGGGCTGCGCTCGCCGCTCGCCCCCTCGTCGAATTTGATCGAGGTGCCGGGGACACCCGTGTCCGACGTCGAGAACTGCCCCGCCTGACCGTCACGGTTGGTGTCGTGCGGGTAGGCGCACTTGACTTGGGAGCCGCCCTTCGGCGGTGTCTGGTTCAGGTTCTGCGGGTTCGCGTTGCAGGCGTGCATCGGCTCCGAGACGTTCACCCGCACCTCGCCGCCGATGGTCCACGTGGGCTTGTTGGGGTTGCGCGCCTGATTCATCAGGCCGAAGTCCAAGCCGAACGCCAGGTACTCGATGCCGCTGCGCGTGGGCGCCTTGAGCGGCATCATGAAGAGCTGCTCTCCCGGAGCGCCGACGAGCGTATTGCTCTGCAGCCCGCCCCCGTTCTCCTTCAGGCTGCGGTCGTCCGAGAGGATGACCGGCATGCGGATGACGAGCGCGATGTCCTTGTACAGGCCGATATCCGCACGCGTATTCAGTCGCGCGGTGTCTTGCTCGTACTTGGCGACGTTCATGTTCGACGGGGTAAATCCACCCGTCGCGATCTGCGCCGCCGCCGTCTCACGGTAGATCTTGGCGTTTTTCCAGGTGTGCTGGTAGCCGAGCGACAGGTGCAGGTCGAAGATATCGTCGTCGTCGAACGCGTCGGCGATCTGCACGATCTCGGTCGGCTCGCGCATGACCGGGGGCTCCGTCACCTTGCGCGGCTCGTCGGCGCGGGCGGCAGGGGAGAGCAACGTCACGAGCGCTCCGCCCAGCGCGGCCGTCCAGGCAGCGCGCGGCAGGGGTGCCCGGCAGGTCAACGTTCGGAAGCCCATGGACTAGCCCGTCGTGCGGACGCTAGCGGCGCCCGGCGGAAACTGTCAACGAAACATCACTTTCCGGCGTCCGTTTCCGCGTTCGGGCCTCGGAGCAAGCTGTCCAGCTGGTCATCCAGCCGGCCCTGCTCGTTGCCTTCGAGCCGACCCGTTGCGGCGCGCGCTCGCGAGCAGGCGAGGCGCGCCGCCTTGCGTGCGTTCAAGAGCCCGATCGCCCACGCGCCCCGTTCGGGACCGGCGCTGGGCGCCGGCGCCGCGGTTTTCGTGCTGATTGTCGAGCGCGCCTCGGCGCAGCGTGCGACGAGCTTTTTGGCGTCGACCTTGCTCGAGAGCGTGAGCTTTCCCTTCGGGCCGCGCACCGCCTGCGGCTCACCGGTGTCCCGACGTTCGGCGTCGTCGTCCGCGCTGAGCGCGGCTGTGCCCTGCTGCACCTCGAGCGTGAGCCCCGCTGCCCGCACGTCGAGGCGAAGGGCGGCGTCGGCGTAGTGAACGACCCCGAACGGCGTGCCGAGCTCCACTTCCGCGCCGGCGCGCGACCCGGGCCCGGGCGTCGTGGTGACGATGCCGCGGGCGACGAGCACCGACTCGCTGCCGTCCGCGCACGCGAGGAAGCGCCCCGGCCCGATCAAGCTGAGCTCCCGCGTGGTCTCGCTATGCTTGAGCTGAAGCTCCACGCCGTCGGCGAGCTCGAGCCAGATGCGGTCGTGAAGCAGGGTCCCGACGCCGGGTGTCCCCGCGGGCGCCGGCTTGCCGCGCAGGCCGAGAACGCGGCACCCATGGACGACCGGAGGCGGCTTGGGAGCCGACGGCGCGCGGGGTGCGGCGCTCGCCCGGAGCCCGGTGCTCGCCGAGCTCGGTGCCGGCTTGACGCTGCTCTCGCGCCGGCAGCCCGCGAGCGAAACGAACCCGGCGCCGAGCACGAGCGCGAAGAGCCCGTGCCCGCGCATCTCAGTTCGGTTCCGGCAGGATCAGCGTCTTGCGATCGCTGTCGTCCTCTTCCTCGAAGATCTCGCCGGTGATGTCCTCCGCGGCGAGCTCCTCCTTGGCCGCGCCGAGCTCACGGCTCGTGTCCGCGAGGCGATCCGCGAGGACGCCCAAGAACTGCCACAGGAGCTTCACGGCGAGCTGGTGCTCCTTACGCAGGATCTCGAAGAACTCCGTGCGCCGAATGACCATGAGCTCGCTGTTGCCGTTGCTCACGACCGTCGCCGAGCGCGGCTGGCTCCGGACGAGCGCCATTTCGCCCACGTGATCCCCCGTCTTCAGCGTCGCGAGGTCGGCGCCGTTGCGGGTGATCTTGAGGGTGCCGTTCAAGACGATGAAGAGCTCCTCCCCCGTTTCGCCCTCCGTCATCACGTGCTCGCCGTTCTGGAACGACACCACGTCCGTCACCTGCAGGACGCGCAGGATCTCGCGGTCGTTGAGCGGACGGAAGAGTGGCATGCGGGCGAGCGTCTCGCGCTTGAGCTGGAGCTGCTTGGCGCGATTCGTGTCGCGTGCGGCCGCGTCGCCGACGGTGACGATCACGGACGTGATGTTGTCCTTGCCGCCCTGCTCGTTCGCCGCGTCGATGAGGGCCTTCGCGGCAGCGTCGGCGTCCTTGTTCGCGAGGTGCCGGCCGAGCGTCTCGAGGTCCTCTTCGAAGTAGCCGCACAGGCCGTCCGAGCAGAGCAGGAAGCGATCGCCCTGCAGCAGGTCGAGCACGAGCGTGTCGGGCTCCGCGTGCTCGTAGACGCCGACGGCGCGAGTGATCGCGTTCTTCTGCGCGATCTGCTCGACCTGCTCCTTGGTCATCTTCTTCTTCTTGATGAGCTCGTTCCGGACGGTGTGGTCTTCCGTCAGCTGCTCGAGCACGCCGTCGCGCAGAAGGTAGATGCGGCTGTCGCCGACGTAGATGATGAAGCCCGTGTTCCCGATGACGAGCAGGGCGACCAGCGTCGTGCCCATGCCGCGCTTGTTCGTGTCCTTGACGGCCTCGGCGTGGACGCGGCTCGAGGCTCGGTTCACGGCGAACTCGAGCATGTTCAGGATGTCGCGCTTGCTGACGCGCGCGCCGCCCGAGCCACCGCTCAGGTAATCCGTGACGAGATCCGCCTCGCGCTTGATCTCCTCGTGCAGAGTCCGGACGGTGAGGGCGCTAGCCACCTCTCCGGCGGCGTGCCCGCCCATTCCGTCGCACACCACGAACAGCCCGAGCTTCTTGTCGACGAGGAAGTTGTCCTCGTTATGCTCGCGCTGCCGGCCCACGTCGGTGAGCGCGGCGAACTGGATCTCCGGCGTCGTCATACGAGCACTCGAGGATAGCGAAGGTGCGTCGCGCCGGAAAGCCGTGCTTTCGCGCGCAATATCGAGCCGCGGAGCGTTCGCCGGGCCGGATGTCTCTAGCTGCCTGCGGCGCCCGCTTGTCCGGATTCGCCCGCATTTCCGGTGTTGGTCGTCCCGCCGGTGCCCGCCACCGGCGGCGAGCCCGCGTCGCCCTGCGAAGGCTCGCCGCTCGAACCGCTCGTGCCGCCACCTTGGCCCTGATTGCCGCTGCCGCCTTGGGCCGTTCCGGCGCTACCGGAAGTCCCCCCGCCACCGCTGCCGCCACGCGACTGCCCGTCGCTGTAACACTTCCAGCGCTGGTCGCGTCCGGAGCCTTCGCACAAGCACGGACCCGCTTCGCCCTCGCAGTACGTCCCGTTCGGCAGCGAGCAGGCTTGTCCGTCGGCGGGCGGAGAGGAGAGGTCTGGGCACTGATCGACGAACACGCCGCCGCCCATGCTGCTGCCGCCCGTCGTGTTGCTCGAGCCGCCGCGCGCGCCGCGCCCGCCGTTCGAAGAGCCGCCCTGATTGCGCCCGCCGCGGCCGCTACTCGCGCCCGCGCCGCCGGCTTTGGCGCCGCCCGTGCCTTCGTCGCTCGAATCGCCGCTGCAACCCGTGAGGCCTTGGCCGAGGCCGACGAGGAGCACCGGCAAGCCCAAGAATCCGCTGGTCCATTTCATGTCTCACCTGATTTCGCGAGCTCGCGAGAGCCGGAAGCACCGAATGTCATCACCGCACCCCCACGCGCGGCTTGCAGCCGACGCGTACGTCGACGCGCCCGGCCTCGAAGCGCGCGCAGGTGCACGGACACACGAGGATGCTCGTGGGGTTCGAGACGTTGTCGTAGTACCAGCCGCCGTTCGCCGATTGTCCGCAGCCCTGGACGTTCGGCACCGACGGGATCTCTTCCTCGACATCCGTGCTCGCGGGGGCGTACGTCACCTGCACCTTCGAGTAGTCGAGCTTCTCGTTCGCTTCGGGCGCCGGGGGGAGCGCGTATTCGCAGGCAAGCTTGGTGTTGGCGACGTTCTCGAGCACGCTCGCGAACGACGACGCAAAGTCGTTGTTTTCCACGATGAACGCCGAGTGCGTGCCGCCGGCGAGCGCGACGGCGTCGAGGTTGTACTTGGCGTCGAGGCCAATCACGTAGGTGCGGACGAAGGGCGCGTTCAGATGAGCCTGCTCCGCGATGCTCGCGAGCCCCGAGGGCGTCGCCGGTTCGCAGAGGGTCGGGTAGCCGTCGGTCACGAGCACGACGGCCGTCACGCGACCGGGGTTGTCTTTCGCCCAGGCCGACGCGTGCTCGAGCGCGCCCGCGAGCGCGGGCCCGGAGGGAGTGAGTCCGCCGGGAGCGACGTTGTCCATCGCCTCGAGCAGATCCGGTCCCACCTCGTCGAGCGGCGCGATCTCGACCACGGGCGTCGCGTAGCGGCTCTGGTCGCAATCGATCGTCGGATCCGCGCCGGGCGTGATGCCGAAGAAGCCGATGCCCGCGCGGATGTCGCCGTCGGCGCCCGACTCGACGAACGTTTCCACGGCCTTGTGCAGTGCCATCCAGCGCGTCATCTGCCCGCCGGGGACGAGCTCGTCCATCGAGACGGAGCGGTCCATCATGATGAAGAGGTCGATCGGTACCGATTCGGCTTCGCTCGAAACGCCGATGCACGAGCCGTCGCTGCCGCCGCCCTCACCGGCGGACTCGAACGAAAGGCCCTCGCAGGCGTCGGTCGGGTAGGCGCCCGTTCCGCCGCTGCTCGTCGCGTTGCCGGTGCCGCCCTTCGCCGCGCTGTTTCCGGTGCCGCCGTTCGCCCCGCTGGTGCCGCCCGTCGTGCCGGTCGTTCCGCTGGTGCCGCCGCTACCGGTGCCGTTCGCGCTGCCGGCGCTGCCGCCCTTGGCGCTGCCGCCGCTGCCGCCTTTCGCGCTGCCGCCCGAGCCGTTTCCGACCGCGGCGTTGCCACCGGCGCTCGCGAGGCTCGTGTCGGGATCTTTCGAGCTGCAGCCGGCGCCGAGGGTGATGCCGGCTCCGAGCAGGGCGGCGAGAGGCAAGAACGAACGAGGGAAGCGCATGCGGTACCTGTCTCGGGTTAGCGAACGGTGGGGCAGCCGAAGACGACGTCGACGCGCTGGGCGCCGGTCTTTTGCAGAGATTCGCAGGCCGGGCCGTGCACGACGACGTACGAAGGCGTGGGCTCTTGGTCGTAGTCCCAGCCCGATATGGTGTCGTCCGTATTCCGGGGGACTACGGTGCAGTCGATGGCGACGTTGACCTGCTTGAGGTTCGACGGCACCTCCGGCAGCTCGATGTCGCAGGAGTGGAGGAGCTGCGTCGTGATCGATTCGAAGACTCCGGCGAGCCCTTCGACGCCTGCGTCCGCCGAGACGGCATAGTAAGCGTGATCGCCGCTCGGTGCCGGGACGCCGCCGAGGTTCGCGAAGCCGTCGAGGTACTTCGCGTACGCTTCCGTTCCGGGGATGCCGACGACGAAGGTCGAGACGCCGGCTTGCGTGAGCGCCGTGAGCTGGTCGTTGACGGCGTCGTCGTCCAGACACTGGAAGTGCGCCGACGTGTCCTCGCAGCAATTGCCGGTCTTGCAATGGTTGTCGAGGTTCGTCGTGCACTCGTTCTCTTCGCAGAAGAGCTTGTCGTTGCAGTTCGGGCCGCCGTCCGTCGCGAGCAAGACGTAGTTGTCGCCCTCGAGCGCCGCGCCCTCTCCGTTCGTGAAATAGTCGAGCGCCGCAGCGAGCGCCGCGGCCGTGGGAGTTCCGCCGCCAGGCCCCGTCTGTGCGAGAGCGGCGTTGATCTGATCGACGGCGACCGTGCCCGGCTGGATGCCGACGAGGACGCCCGCACCTTCCGCCGGCAGCTCACAGCAGTTGCCTTCGAGCTCACAGCCGTCGAGGAGGATCGGGCTCGTTCCGGAATACGGATACAAGACGAGCCCGAGGTTCATCTGCGTCTTGACCTTGCCGAGCGCCGTGTCGAGCGCGCTCTTCATGGCCGACCACTTCTGCTGATCGAACCCGTCGGGCTGATCCTCCATGCTGCCCGACTTGTCGATCACGAGCAGCATGTTCACGGTGCGGAGCTTCGCCTCGACGTGCGTGCCGCCGCAGGTGCCGAGGCCGGCCAGCTCGCCACACTGCGGGATGCCGTCGCCGCTGCCTGCGGCTGCCGCCGTCCCTGAATCTGTTCCGCCGGCGCTGGAGCCGCCTGCTGCGCTCGCCCCACCCGTTGCGCTCGTCCCGCCCATCGCCCCCGTGCCGCCGGTCAACACGACCATGCTGGTACCGCCCATGCTGCCGGCCGTTCCGCCGGATCCGACGTTATCCAGCCCTTTTCGAGGCTCTTTTCCCGAGCAAGCCGTGGCGCACACGGCGCTCGCGCCCACTAAAACCACCAACGTCGATAGGGCTCGGAGGGTTCGCATGGTCTCTACTCTCACGGGTGCCGGGCGACTGCTTATGGGCGCAGCGCGGCAGCTTTCTTGAACGCATGAACGCGGACGTTCGCGGAGCGCGCAGAGCGAGTGTAGCGTCGACGGAGCGACGTATCTACGTTCGAACGCGCGCTTCGCACATTGCGTCAATCACACGCCCCGCCAGCGCACTAGCGCCGGGGTGCGCAGGTATCGCACCCCGAGCGCCTAGCTTCCGAAGAGCAGCGGAGCTAGGCTTTGATGCCTGCTTCACGCTTCGCCCGTTACCTGAGTTACCTGAGCTATGTCAGGGCGCTCCTCGCGCGGCTTCCCGGAGAAAACACTCATGAAGGTTCGCGTGCTGACTTCCCTCGTGGCCCTGGCGCTCGCCTCCGTCACGGCCTGTTCCGGAAAAGACGTACGAAAAGGCGAGGGTAACGCGGGCTCTAGCGGCACGGGCACCGGCTCGGGCGGCACCAGCATGATCGCCGTCTCCGGCGGCACGAGCGGCACGACCAACACGACTGGTGGCAGCTCGAGCGGCGGCAGCTCGGCCAGCGGCGGCAGCGCAAACAGCGGCAATACCAAGCAAACCGCGGCCGATCTCCGCGCGAACGCCTGCAACGGCTGGACGAACGAGCCGGAGGTCCTCCCCGTCGTCCTCATGCTCGTCGTCGACACCAGCGCGTCGATGAACGAGCGACCGGGCCGCTCGCAGAGCGGCGGGACCAAGTGGGAGATCACGCGCGAAGCGCTGGCTGCGACGATCGAGGGCATGCCCGCGTCGGCGGCCGTCGGCGTCCTGTTCTATCCGAACATGGACACGCGCGGCAGCGATGTCGAGCGGCCCATCGATC
>DASUGE010000621.1:0-7956 GCA_036274215.1 Polyangiaceae bacterium
ATCGTGGGCCGGGCACGAGGTTTCGTAGCTACAAGTCCCAATGCCGATGCCACTGCCGGTCCCACAGACGCCGGCTTCGCACTGGGCGAATGCGTCCGCATAACGAGTGCAGGCTGCCTGGGCGTCAGCGGTGCAGCCCGGGCCGCGGCACGACCCGTCGCTGCCCGTCATGCATTGAGAGCTCGAGCCAAGGTTCGCGGCGAGGCAGTTGAGGTAGTCGGCGAGCTCGAGCTCGCACGTCGGGTACTCGCTCGAGAGCGGCGTACAAATGCCCATGCACTCGTCGAACTCGGGCGGGATGTCGTTGCAGGCCTGCGGGGCGTTGCTGCAGACAGCGTCGCAGGCGTCGAGCACGGAGGGCGAGCCGCCGATGCCCGTCGCACCCGTGCCGGCGGCGCCCTCGCCGGCCGCGCCGCCCTCGTACCAGCCGGCCGAGCCGCCGTATCCCGTCCCACCTTTTCCGTAGCTGCCGCCCTTGCCGGGGTAGCCGCCCGCGCCGCCCTTGCCGCCATACGGGTAGGCGCCGCCGTCGGCGACGGGATAGCCGGCCGACCCGCCCTTGCCGTAGCTCCCGCCTTTTCCGTACGTGCCGCCGTAGCTGCCGCCGCCCATCCCGTAGCTCCCGCCGTAGCTGCCGCCGCCCTTCGCGTAGGTCCCGCCGTTGCTGCCGCCGGTTCCGCCGTAGCCGGACGCGCCGCCCGCGGTCGTCGTGCCACTGACCCCCCCGTACGGCTGAGCTCCGCCGGAGGCACCTGCACCCTTGCCACCCCGCGCTCCGGTTCCTAGCCGCGTCCCTCCGTCAGCGCCCGCGGAGCTCGATGTTTCCTCGTCGGTCGTCAGCATCGACCGAGAGCCGCACGCCTGGCCCGCCCCGAACGTCAGAACGAGCGCGAGAGCTGTCTTGACCTGCCGACCGGCGGACGGTCTCCGCCCGGATTTCCCTTCCACCATCACCATGGAGAAATCCTAGCACGCCGGCAGGCGCGCCCCGAAAGGAGCCGAAGGAGCGACTACTCCTGACCGGCTTCGCGACGCCGACGGCGCAGCTCGCCCGCGGCGAGCACCGGCACCAGCAGGACTCCGCCCGGTGCGACCACCACGGCTGTCCAGAGCAGGAACCTGAGGAACGTCGGCATCGTCTTGTTGGATTACGTATGCAGTGCTCATGCCAGTTTCTTGACTTGCGCTCGGATCCGATTTTTTCGCGCATTGACGCAGGCAGTCGAGACTTCGGAACACCGATTGGCGTGATCCGGGTGTCACAGTGACGGCAGGTTGTGTCGAGCGTGACACTCGACCGGGTGACGCTCGTCCGAACGCGGACGATCTTTTCTTCAGTAAAAATGATCAAAACACCGGTCACGCGACACATACGTTGCGTCGGTCGCGCGGGAGTGGAACGGTGGTGCCGGCTCGGCCGTGCCCCAAATCAAGGAATCGGTAGCTCTCGCCGTGCTCCGGATCGCGACCGGAGCACTGGTGTTTCCGCACGGTCTCCGCAAGCTCGCGACCGGGCCCGTGGCCGCCGTTGGGAAGTCCATGGTGGCGCACGGTTTCCCGGCTTGGTTTGCGTACCTGGTGACGGCGGGAGAGCTTGCCGGCGGGCTCCTGGCGCTCGGGCTCTACACGCGATTCTCAGCAGCGGCCGTCGCCGCCACCCTGTGGGGGATTGTCGCGTTCGTTCAGCTGCCACTGGCGAGGGAGCTCGGCACCGGACGCGGCGTCGCGCTCGAGTACCCGATCCTCCTCGCGCTTACCGCAACACTGTTCGTGCTCGTTCCAGCGACCAAGTGGTCGCTCGGGCGCGGGCGTTGACGCTCTGCGTCGCGCAAGAGCTGCCGTCTCGAAGGCGTCAGGCGAACGTTACGGCGTCAGATTGACGCCGGCACCGAGCGCCAAGCTGACGACCACCATGCCGATCAGCAGCGCGAGGCCGCCGAGCGCCACTGTCACGACGAGCTGAAGCAGGTTGAAGCCCGGGCGCTCGGGCGCCTCGTAGACGCCGGGGGCATCGGCGGGTTTCAGCTTGGCGCGCGCGAGCCGCAGGAGCTTCTTCGCGGCCGCCCCCACCACGGCTTCGGTCTCCGCCCCCGGAGCCGCCGTGAGCTCGCGTCGCTCTTCCGACACCCCCTGAAAGAACAGCCACCAGACGGCGGGCTCCGGGGTGCGCGACAGCGCTCGGGCGACGCTTTGGTGGGGCACCACGCAGCTCGCGCGGCAATAGCGGCAGGTGTGGACGGTGCCGTGCTCGACGAGCTCGAGGGGAGCGCCGCACGACGGACAGCTCAGCGAGACGACGCCGGCGGAGGTCGCGGCTGCCTTCGCCTTGGGCCGGTCGCTCCGAAGCTCTTCCGAGACGGCTGCAACGAGCGCCGGCAAGAGGGAGCGCGCTCCGTCGGCGAGCGCGTGGACGGCCCGGTCCCCGCAGCGCCCGCAGTGCGTCTCGACCGCTCCCGGGCGCGGCACCGAGATCATCACCGGCTCGCGGCAGCGACCACACACCGGGTGCCCCGGCGCGGCGTCCACGGCGAGCGCGCCGAACGTCGCGTGCTCGAAGGTGCGCGTGATGCCCGTCTCGACGTGCGGATTCTCCGAGCCGATCCAGAGCACCGGGTGCGGATTTCGTCCCTCGGGGGCCGGCCCGGCCAGGTCCCCGACGGCGTGCGCGAAGCCGAGCGCCGAGCGCCAGCGGTCTACGTCGAAGCGCTGCCGGAGGCCGCAATGCGCGCATTCGACCGCACCGTCGGCGTCGAGCGAGTCGAGCGGCGCGAGGAAGCGACACGAGTTGCAGGTGAAGCCGCAGCGGACGGCGACCCAGGTGTGATCCGCCGGTTGGGGCGGGGCGGGGGCGCGCACCGATGCGAGGGGCTGTTTGCAGACCTCGCAGGCATGCCCCTGCAGCGGAGCGATGATTCCGCACTGCCGGCAGATCCAGATGCTTAGGCCGGGCGCCGCACCGCCTGCGTTTGGGGGGTAGCCCATCCCCGGTCCGGGTCCCGGCGCGAAGCCCTGCATCGGTGGTGAGGGTAGCCTACGAAGGGCCGGTTTTGGTGCCGGTTTTGCCGAGGGTATCGGTGGTACTCTGGGAGTCCCGCATGGATTTCGTGAGCGTCGGGCAGCAGGCGGAGGGGTTCATCGCCATCGGGCAACATGCGCGGGGGGTGATCGCCTTCGGGCAGATCGCGACGGGCGTCATCGCGGTGGGGCAGGTGGCGCGCGGCTGTTTCACGCTGGGGCAAGTGGCCGTCGGGTTCGTCGGCTGGGGTCAGCTCGGGTTTGGGGTGCTCCACGCCGTCGGCATGTTGGGAGCGGGCGGTCGCGGCTTCGGGATCGTGCTGCGGCTCACGCCGGGCGTCGGGCGCAGCCGCGTTCCGCCCGAGGTCATCACGCTCGACCGCGCGCGCTCGGGCGAGGAAGGGTGGGTGGAGCTCGAGCTCTTCACGGACAACCACGGCCTCGGCCTCGCGAGCAACGGGCAGCGCCTGCCGGTGAAGCTCGATCGGCGCCTGCAGCGCGACGCGAGCGCGCTCACGGTGCACGGCACGCGCAAGGTGTGGGGGTACCTCGCGATGCGCAGCGGCGTCCCCGTGTGCGAGCGCATCATGCACGCACCGCCGCGCCCCTACGAGCGACCGGGTTTTTACGGCCTCGCCGCCGTGCAGTTCTTGGGGCTCGTCGCGCTCGCGACCGCGTGGTGGGTGTTCGCCGGGCGCGACGTGCTCGGCATCCTCGACCAATACATCGATATTTAGGTCTCGCTTTGCCGCGGCCCGTTCGGCGTCTGGCGTTCGAGGACCCAGAGCGTAAGACCCGTGGTGCCCTGGATCGGAACGGGGGCGAGACCGAGCATGCGGGCCCAATACGGGAGGTGGGGACGGGCGATGAGCACGAGCCGGTAGTCGGGTAGGCGGTTGGCGACGGCGGCACGAACGAGCTCGACCGTGCGTGCGTCCTTCTGGCGCGCGGCGACGACGCCGGACAGCGGACGCTGGGGATCGGTCCCGCGCGAGAGGTACGAGTTGGCGAAGCCCTCGGAGAGCACGAGCACGTCGGGGCGACGGACGGCGACGTCGGCGATCGCGCCCTCGAGCTCGAGCGCGCCCACGAGGGGATTGCGTGAGCCCGGCGCTTCCGGACCCACGCGCGTCACGCGATACGGGGAGCTCGGCGAAACGTCGAAATGCGGCTGATACACGAGCAGCCCGTAGGTCTCGACCCGTGTGCCGAGCGGTTTCGTCGCGAGGAAGCGCGTCACCGTTCTCCGCGCATCGGACAGCTGCGTCAGGTGCACCTCGAAGCTCGCGAGCGCCGACCATGCGACGCCGGCGGCGAGGAACGCTGCGACGCCGCGCCGCACGCCGCTGCGCTCTCCGGCGCGAAGCAGCGCGTCCGCGGCGACCCCGACGTAAGCCGACAACAGGAAGCCCATCGGCAGGAGGAAGCGATGCTCGGCCCGCGCCACGGCGAGGGTGAAGAAGACGAAGCTCGACACGCCCGCCACCAAGGGCAACGCCCGCGAGCTCCGCCGCTCGAGGACGCTGCGGCCGGGAGGAAGCGCGAGCCCGACCACCACACCGGCGAGCCCGAGCACGAGGATTGGTAGCGGCCAGAAATCCGTGCGCGCGGCGTGCCACGCGTCGTGGAGGTTGGCCGCGAGACCCGAGAGATCCTTGGAGTAGGCGCGCCACGCCTGGCTCGACGGGCCGCGCAGCTCGTCGAGCCGGCGCACGAAGCCGAGCGGATTGAAGAGCGCGCCCGAGAGCACTCCGTACGCGAGCGCTCCCAGAGCGGCGGCGCGCACGAGGGCGCGCGCGTAGCCGGGTGCGAAGCGCGCGCGGTCCCGCCACGGCAGAAGGACGAGGTAGAGCGGCAAGACGAGCACGAAGCTCGCGTAGGCTTGATCCTTGGTGGCGACGGCCGCCGCTGCGAGCACGGCCGCGCGCCGCGCACCCGAGCCGTCGGCGCGCTCCACGACGTCGAGCACGGCGTCGAGCGCGCAGAGCGTCCACATGAGGTAGGGGCCGTCGAGGTTCGAGACGCGCCCGTAGAAGGCGAAGGTGAGGTTCGTCGCGGCAAACAGCGCTGCGCACCGCCCGGCGCGCTTGCCGAACGAGCGCCGCACGATACGCGCGAGGACGAGCACGGAAACGCAGGCCATGAGCGTCGCGATGAGCTTCGCGATCACCGAGATGGCCGTCATCGTCGGGACGGCGAGCACGCGCGCGCGGATCGCGTCGCCCGTGAGCGGGCCCGCGAGCACGGCGACGAGCAGGACGGGAAGGCTCGGAATCGCGAGCAAGAGGTAGTGCAGGAGCGGGTAGCGGTGCGTCGCGCCCGGAGTGAGATTGTGCGCGAGGCCGCCGAACAGATCGCGCGGCGCGACGCCGTCGTTTTCCCAGCCGTGCGACCCCGGCAGATCCCAGCCGAGCGTCACGAGCTCGCTCGCCGCGAACAGGAGCACGATGACGAGGACCAAGCGATCCTCGGTGAGCAGCGGCCGCAACGGGCGCGCGAGCCACGACGCGAAACGAGCGGTACGCGACACGCGGGGACCACGGTTAGCACGAGAGCCGACCGATCCGATACTTTCGCGGTATCGTCCGCGCCGTGAGCCTCGGGAAGCGACCGCTCGTCACGATCGACGCGCGCATGCTGCATGCGACGGGCATCGGGACGTACGTTCGTGCGCTCGTCCCTCGCGTCATCGAGCGCCTCCCCGACGCGCGCTTCTGTCTGCTCGGCGACCCTGCGCGGCTCGAGCGCGAGCGGCTCGGCTCGGGCGAGCGCGTCGAGCTCAGGCGCTTGAATGCTGGGATCTACGCGGCGGGCGAGCAGCCCGGCTTGCTGCTTCGAACGCCGCCCGACACGCGCGTGTTCTGGTCGCCGCACGTCAACGTTCCGCTCGTTGGCCCGGGACGGTTGATGGTCACCGTGCACGACGTCTTCTATGCGAACCCGCCACGGGGAGCCGAGCCGCGCTGGGACAAGCAACTCTACCTCGAGCTCATGCACCGCGGCCTCAGCCGGCGGGCGAGCGCCATCGCGTGCGACTCCGAGTTCACGAAGAGCGAGCTCTCGCGCCTGCTCGGCCCGTTTCGGTGCCCGCTGCACGCCGTTCCGATCGGCATCGAGAGCACGTGGTTCGACCGCCCGTCCGGCGCGCGCCCGCACTCCGCCCCGTACGTCCTTTTCGTCGGGAATCTCAAACCCCACAAGAACCTGCCCCGCACGCTCGCCGCCTTTGCGGAGATTGCCGAGCGCGTTCCACACGATTTCCTGGTGATCGGGCCGGGCGACGCCGAGCCCGTGCGCGCAGCCGTTCCGAGCGAGCAGAGGGCGCGCGTTCACTTCCTGGGCGTCGTCGACGAAGAGCGCCTCAAGCTCACGATGGCTCACGCCTCCGGGCTCGTCCTCGCCTCACTCTACGAAGGGTTCGGCTTGCCGCCGCTCGAGGCCATGGCGCTCGGCGTGCCTGCGCTCGTGTCCCGAGCCGCCTCCCTGCCCGAGGTCTGCGGCGACGCCGCTCTTTACTGCGATCCCGAGTCGGTTTCGGATATTGCGCGCGGGTTGGTCAAGCTTCTGACGGATGATGCGGAACGGACGCGGCTCGTTGCGCGCGGGCTCGCGCAGGCGCGAGGTTTCGATTGGGAATCTTGTGCAGACCGCACGAGCGAAATTTTACGGGGGCTGTTGTAGAGGACGGGCTCGCCTAGCTTCCAAGCGCCGCCAGGGTTCGCTCCGTCACGCTGTCCCAATTGAGCTCGCCGAGGACGCGCTCTCGCCCGCGGCGGCCGAGCTCGGCGGCGCGCGCCGGATCGAGCAAGAGCTCGCTGAGCTTCGCGGCGAGCGCGACTCCGTCGCCCGGCGCGACCAGTAAGCCCGAGATGCCGTCTGCGACCGCGTCCGGAACGCCACCGGCGGCGAGCGCCACGACCGGCCGTTCGCAGGCGCCTGCCTCGAGGTAGACGATGCCGAAGCCTTCGACGTCCGGCGCTTCGCTGCGCGACGGCATCACGAACACGTCGCCGAGCGAGTACCAGAGCGGCAGCTCGTCGTCGGGCACGGGACCGACGAATTGCACGGCGCCGTCGACGCCGGCCGCGCGGGCCACTGCTTCCAGCCGTGCGCGGTGCGGCCCCTCGCCGACGACGACGTAGGCCACGTCGGGCACGGCGCGGCGCACGGCGGGCAACGCTTCGAGCACGCTGTCGATCCCCTTGCGCTCGACCAGCCGCGCGATCGTCACGAGCACGGGCCGGCCCGAGAGCCCGAGCCGCGCGCGGAGGGCGGTCGCGTTGCGCGGGGTGAACCGTGAAGGATCCGTCCCGTAGCGCGTGACGGTGATGCGCTCGCGCGCGACGCCGAGGCTCTCGACCAGGCCCGCCGTATAGGCGCTGCCGGCGAGCACGCGATCCGCGCGCGTGAGCGATTGGCGCCGCACGGCGTCGTAGCCGCCCTGTGCGAATTTCGACGCGCGCCACGGCTCGAGCAACAGCTCCCGCCCGTGCGCCGCCACCGTCACGCTCCCGAGCCGCCCGAGCCTGCGCAGCGCGAGCGACGCCGGCAGGGTCGTCCACTGCGCGTGCAGCGCGTGGTCGAATCCTTCCTTCATCACCAGCCTGGCGAGCGCTGGCGCGCAGGCCGCGACCAACATGTCGGACGTCCCGTGGCGGAGGACCCGGAAACCGAGCCCCCCGTCGGTCGCCGCGGTGTCGCCCTCCGCGGGCGCAATCACGGCGAACGCCTCGCAGCGGACCGCGAGCCGCTTGGCGAGCTCGAAGGCGTAGGTCTGGATCCCCCCGCGTTGGGGGGGAAAATCCTGCGTTACGAGCACGAGCCGCATGGAGCGCACCATAGTACGGCGGGAGCGGCAGCCCGTAAGCTGTGATACCAGGAGGGCCCTTCATGCCCGTGCCCCAGGTGCGATTCCTTCATCGCGCGCTCGACGTGGTGGGT
>DASUGE010000622.1:0-14914 GCA_036274215.1 Polyangiaceae bacterium
GGGGGCGCTCGCGCCTGCCGACCGTCGTGAGCTTCTCGATGGTTTCGCGGATGCGGGTCACGGCGACGCCCATGTCGCTCGTGAGCTCCGCGAGCTCCGCAGCCGTGCCGCCGAGGGCCGTGTCGCTCGAGCCGGCGAGCAGTCCGAGCTGCTCGACGACGCGGTTGAGCTCGTCGTGCTGGAGCACGAGCGCGCCGACGGGGCTCTTGAGCTCGTGCGCGACGGTCGCCGTCACGAGACCGACGCCCGCGTTGGCGCCGCCGGCGACCAGCCGGCTGCGATCGGTCTCCGCTTCCTCGATGTGTCGATCGCGCTCGAGCGCGACGGCGGCGACGGAAGCGACGGTGCTCACGAACCTCCGCGTCTCTTCGTCGAGCATCGCGGCGTCGTCGAACATCAGGATCAGCGTCGCGAGCACGCTGCGGCGGTGCATCACCGGGTGGGCGATGATTGCGCGCACGCCGAGCGCGGCGATCTCGCTCGCATCCTCTATCGTGTGGACCTCACGCCGGACGTCGTTCACCTGCACGACGCGGCGGGCCGTGGCGGCGCGCTCGGCCAAGGCGCGCGCACCGCGCCTGAGGCGGGTCGGATCGAGCTCGGGGCGCAAGCTCAGTCGCCGCTCGGCCGCGGGCTCGACGGCGCCGTCGGTGCTGAACGCGAGGGCGCAGCGGGCCGGCGTCGCATCGAGCAAGAGGTCGAGGCAGTCACCGAGCACACCGCCCGCCGACTCCGCGGCGAGACGGCTGCACAGCGAGTGCAACGCATCCAACCGGCGAAGACGAAGCGCAGGCGACATCCCGAGATCCCGGGCGAAGGGTAGACCAAGCCTGCGCCCAAATTAAGAGAGTTACTTACAGGGGGCCTTGCCCCCGCGGCTCGCTTCGCGACCGCTCCCCCGCCGCCTTCGCGGGCTCGCTCCGCTCGCGTAGTTTCGCTGTGCGAAACTACTTACAGAACCAGGCGCAGGACTGGGTACTGAGTCTGCTCGCTCACGATTTCGAAGCCTTCGCTCGTGAACAAGCTGAGCGGTCCCGTGAAGAGCTGCTCGTCGGGAGCGCCCTCGGCCCGCCGCGGGAACGCTTCGATGGCGCTCATCCGTTCGGCGCGCGCGAGGCCGATCCCTGCGTTCAGGAGGGCGCGAGCGACGCCGCGTCGCCGCCACTCCGGGTCGACCAGAACGCAGCCGACGGTAAGGACTCCGGCTCTCGGGCCTTCGAAGCAGGGAAGTGCGCGGTACGTGCGCTGCGCGTAGAGCTTCGGCAGGCTCGCCGCGGCCTCGAGCTTCATCCAGCCGATCGCGGCGCCGTCCGGCAGCGTCGCGACCACGCCCGTAAGCACGGGCTCTCGCGCGTGGTCGAAGAGCTCACGCCGATTCGCCTCGGGCTCGTGCGCGAGCCGCAGCTGCCAGGCGTTCTTGTCCCCCTCGAAGTGAAAGTACCGGCAAAAGCAAGCCGAGCCGACGCGGTCGAAGAGGCGGGCGAGGGGCTCTGCGAGGCTTCCGTCGAGCCGTGTGCACGAGAACGGCGCGGCGCTCACGAGCGGCAGAGACGCTCCACGCCGGCCGCCGCCGTGAGCAGCGTTTCCTCGCCGAAGGCCGGCGCGAGGAGCTGCAGCCCGACCGGCAAGCGCGGGCGATCGGCGCGCGCCGTGGTAAGCCCGCACGGTAGGCTCATGCCCGCGATCCCGGCGAGGCTCGCCGGCAGCGTGTACACGTCGGCAAGGTACATGGCGAGCGGGTCGTCGACCTTCTCGCCCAGCCGAAACGCGGGTGTCGGGCTCGTGGGGCACGCGATCACGTCGACGTCGCGGAACGCGGCATCGAAATCGCGGCGGATGAGCGTGCGCGCCTGCTGTGCTTTCTTGTAATACGCGTCGTAGTAGCCGGCGCTCAGCACGTACGTGCCGAGCAGGATGCGCCGCTTCACCTCCGCACCGAAGCCGGCGTCGCGCGTCGCTCCGTACATCGTCGTGAGGCTGCCGCGCTCGGGCTCGATGCGCAGCCCGAAGCGCACGCCGTCGAAGCGCGCGAGGTTCGACGACGCTTCCGCCGTCGCGACGATGTAATACGTGGCGACGCCGTACCGCGTGTGCGGCAGCTTCACGGGGCGAATCGAGCAGCCTTCGCGCTCGAGCTTGGCGAGCACGCCGCGGATTTGCTCGGCGATCTCGGGGTCGAGGCCTTCGGCGAAGTACTCTTCCGGCACACCGATGCGTAGCGCCTTCACGTCGCGCTCGCACGCGGCCGCGTAGTCGCCGACGGGTGCGGTGGCCGCGGTCGAGTCACGCTCGTCGGGTCCGGCGATCGCGGCGAGCACGTGCGCGGCGCTGCGCACGTCGCGCGCGAAGGGCCCGATCTGGTCGAGGCTCGAGGCGAAGGCGACGAGGCCGTAGCGCGACACGCGACCGTACGACGGCTTGATGCCGACGACGCCGCAGAACGCTGCGGGCTGGCGGATCGAGCCGCCCGTGTCGCTGCCGAGCGAGCCGAGCGCCATGCCTGCGGCGACGGCGACGGCGCTCCCGCTCGAGGAGCCGCCCGGCGTGCGCGTCGGGTCGACCGGATTGCGCGCGGGACCGAACGCGGAGTTCTCGCCGGAGGAGCCCATCGCGAACTCGTCCATGTTGGTCTTGCCGACGAGCAACGCACCGGCGCGGCGCAGGCGCGCGACGGCGGTGGCGTCGTAGGGCGGGCGCCAGCCGGAGGCGGCATCGCCGGGCTTTCCGTCGGCGCCGCGGCGCGTGAGGATGCGCGACGCGCACGTGGTCGGCGCGTCGCTCGTGCAGAGAGCGTCCTTGATCGCGATCGGCACGCCCGCCAGCGGACCGAGCGTTTCACCGCGCTGCCGGCGCGCGTCGAGCTCCGCGGCGGCACCGAGCACGGAAGCTTCGCTCACGTGCAGGAACGCGTTCAAGCTGCCCTGCTCGGCGATCTTGGAGAGCGCGGCCTGGGCCACCTCGCGCGCCGCAATTTCGCCCTTGCGGACCTGCTCGGACAGCTCGAATACGGGGAGATCCAGCGCAGCCATCACTCGTCCACGAATCCCGGCACGGCGAACGAGCCGCCACCACGGCGTGGAGCTTCGGCCGTCGCGTGCTCCTGATCGAGTCCCTTCACCTCTCGGTCGTCCCGTAGCGGCATGCGCTCGGCGGCAACGTGCGCGGTCGCTGGGATACCCTCCGTCGGGAGCGCCGCAAGCTCGCCGACGTAGCCGACGATTTTCGCGAGATCGCGTTCCATGCGCTCGATCTCGTCGCCTGCGAGCTCGAGCCGAGCAAGGCGCGCGACGTGCAGCACCGTGTCGCGAGTGATGGCCATGCGCCCGTCTACCACCGCCCGAAGTCTCGAGGGAAGGCGGAGGCGCGGGGACATCCGTTCAGCCCTATTTCGGCGCGGGACGGTGCCACGGACGACCCCGCCTGCGCGCAACCGGCCCGGCTCCTGGCCGATGCGAGCGCGTGGTCCAGCCGCGCGCGCCGCGCCTCTCGAGCTCCTCGACGGCCATCACGAGCGTCTATATCCTCCGGTCGAAACCGCAGCGCGAGCCGAGCGATCGACGGCGCGCTGCGGGGGCGGCACGCGTGCGACAAGGCGAATTCAAGGCCGGCGAGCTCATCCCCGGCACTCGGTACCGGGTGCTCGGCTTGCTCGGCATCGGCGGCATGGGCACGGTGTACGAGGTCGAGCACACCGAGCTCGGCAAGCGCTTCGTGCTCAAGGCGCTGCTTTCCGAGCTTGCTCGGCGTCAGGATCTCGTCGTCCGGATCCGCAACGAGCAGCGGGCGCTCGGGCGCCTCGAACATCCGAGCATCGTCACCGTCACCGACGCCGGGATGACGAGCACGGAGGTGCCCTACTTCGTGATGGAGCGCCTCGACGGCGAGACACTCGGTGCGCGCATCAAGCGGAGCGGTTGTCTCGGCATCGACGAGTCGCTCGGTGTCGCGATCGGCGTGCTCGAGGGCCTTTCGGCCGCGCACCAGATCGGCGTGATTCACCGCGACATCAAGCCGCAAAACATCTTCCTCGCTGCGCGCTCGGGTCCGAAGATCCTCGATTTCGGCGTGGCCAAGGTCGCCGACACGGGCAGCGCCATCACGGCGCGCGGCGTCGCCGTGGGCACGCCGCGCTACATGTCCCCGGAGCAGGCGAGCGGCGAGCAAGTCGACGGGCGTTCGGACGTGTACTCGGTGGGCCTCGTCCTGTTCGAATGCCTGGTCGGACGCGGCCCGTTCGACGATGCGCGCGACGCGAACGACATGCTCCTCGCGCAGCTGAGCCGCGTGCCACCGCGCTTGCTCGGTCGCGTCCCGGGGCTGACGGCCGAGCTCGACGCGTTGCTCGCGGCCCTCTTGGCGAAAGATCCGGACGCGCGTCCGCGTGACGCGCGCGCCGCAGCAGACGCGCTTCGTGACCTGCGCGTGCGGCTCCAGCTGCCGAGCGACACCGGCTCGGTTCCGCGCTCCGCGACGGTGCGCATCGGGGGAGCCGCGGCTCCGCTGCCGACGACGCACGCCGACGGCGTCGCTGCGCGCCATGGCGGCCGTGCTCGGCTCGGCGTGACGGAGGACGCCCCCACCGTCGCACGCGCCGCGCGGGCGAGCGGCCCGAACGACACGCTGATCGACGAGCGGGGCCCCGGCGGCCCTCCCGGGGACGCCACCAGCGCGCTCGGTGCGAGCACCCTTGCCGAGCATCGCGAGCCGCGGACGCGCACGGAGATCCTCCCCGCGGTCGAGGGAGGGGCAGGGGACGCCCCCACGCACACGCGCGTGCCGCTCACGCCGACCGACGGCTCGCGCACGCTCGATCCGGTTCCGCTTCCGCGCCTGCCGTCGTCATCCGCGCCCCCGCAGCGGATGCGTGCGCTGCCGTGGATGATCGGTACGGTTGCTTTCGCGCTGGGCGTCGTCGCGGTGCTCGTCGTGCGTTCGAGCTCGGAGCCGCGCGCGCCCGCACCTGCGCTCGCTGCCGCGCCGCGCTCGAGCGCCGAACTCGCGGTCACGTCCACGCCGGCACCTCCGTCTCTCGCCGCCGTGCCGTCGCCGGCACCCGAACCCGCGCTCGCGCCCGCACCCGGCCCCGCATCCGTTCCCGCGCCCGAGGTCCACACCGCCCGTCACGAGCCGAGCGCGGTTCCACCCCCGGTGAAACGCGCAGCGCGACCCGCTCCCACGCCCTCGTCGCACCCCAAAACTCCCGTAAAAACCGCGTCAGCTCCCCGCATTCCGGTCGGGTTGCCGAGCTCGGGCTTGTAGCGTAGGGTCCCGGCCCCTCGCGGATAGCCCGCGGGGGATAAACCACACGCCCCGGTGCGCGTCCGTTGGGTTCGGTGCTTGGAGCTTCGGCTCCCGGCTTGCCCACGGCGGGGCGGAGGAACAACCGAAAGGAGAAGCGCTTCATGACCCAGTCCCAAGTTACCGCCGACACGGCGGCCGATAACGCATTCGAAACCGCCCCCACCGAAGGGCGCCGCACGCAGCGAGATCCTGCGCAACCGCTCGGAGTTCGCGAGCTGTTCGAGGCCGGAGTCCACTTCGGGCACCAGACCAAGCGCTGGAACCCGAAAATGCGCCAGTACATCTACGGCGCGCGCAGCGGCATTCACATCGTCGACCTCGACCAGACGGCGCGCCTCTTCAAGCGCGCGTTCGACTTCTTGTCGGACACCGTCTCGCGCGGCGGCTCGGTTCTCTTCGTCGGCACCAAGCACCAGGCCCAGGACATCGTTCAGGAAGAGGCACGCCGCGCCGGCATGTTCTTCGTGACGAACCGCTGGCTCGGCGGCACCCTCACGAACTTCCGCACCATCAAGGGCGGCCTCGATCGCCTCCGCACGCTCGAGCGCATGCGCGAGGACGGCACGCACCAGCAGCTGCCGAAGAAGGAAGTCGTGCAGCTCGAGAAGGAGCGCGCGCGCCTCGAGAAGTACATCGGCGGCCTGAAGGGCATGGGCCAGCTGCCCCAGGCCGTGTTCGTCATCGATCCGGCGCAGGAGCAGATCGCGGTCAGCGAAGCTCGGAAGCTCCACGTTCCGATCGTCGCCATCACCGACACGAACTGCGATCCCGATCTCGTGGACTACGTGATCCCGGGTAACGACGACGCGATCCGCTCCGTGCGGCTCGTGACGGGCGCCGTCGCGGACGCGTGCGTCTACGGCATGGCGCGTCGCCGCGAGCATCAGCAGAACAACGACCGTGAAGGCGGCGGTGGCGGCGGTGGCGGTCAACGCGCCAACCCCGAAGCTCAGGTCGTCTACGCGTCGCGCGGTCCGCGTGGCCCGGAAGGGCAGAGCTGAGCGATGGCCGACGTCAGCATGCAGCAGGTGAAGGAGCTCCGGGACCGCACGCAGGCCGGGCTCAACGATTGCAAGGGCGCGCTGGTCGAGGCGGCCGGCGACATGGAGAAGGCCGTCGAGATCATCCTCAAGAAGGGTCTCGCGAAGAGCGCCAAGCGCGCCGGCGCGATCGCGACCGAGGGCGTCGTCACGGCGCTCGTCGCGGCCGACGGCAAGTCGGGCGTGCTGGTCGAGGTCAACATCCAGACCGACTTCGCCGCCCGCAACGCGGAGTTTTTGGACTTCGCGAGCAAGGTCGCCACGGCCGCGCTCGCGGCGAAGAGCGGCGCGGATCTCGGAGCCGAGAAGCTCCCGGGCGGCAGCGCCACGATCGAGGAGACGCGTCAGGCGCTCGTCGGCAAGCTCGGCGAGAACATCACCGTGCGTCGCTGGGAGCGACTCAGCGTCGACGGCTCCGGCAAGGTGCACGCGTACGTGCATCTCGGCGGCAAGGTCGGCGTGATCCTCGCCGCGCGCACCGGAAACCAGGCGACGGCGAGCGCGCCCGCGTTCGAGAAGTTCGTCGACGACTCGGCCATGCAGATCGCCGCGATGGCGCCGCTCTACGTGGCTTCGTCCGAGGTGCCTGCCGACGCCAAGGAAAAGCAATCCGCCATCTTCGCGGCTCAGCTCGCCGAGGAAGGCAAGCCGGAGGCGGCGCGCCCGAAGATCATCGAGGGCAAGCTCGCCAAGTGGATGAAGGAAGTCTGCCTGCTCGAGCAGGAGAGCGTGATCGAGTCCGACAAGACGGTGGAGCAGCTTCGTGCCGCTCTCGCCAAGGAGCTCGGTGCCGAGATCACGCTGTCGCGCTTCGCGCGGTTCCAGCTCGGTGAAGGCATCGAGAAGCCGACGGCTCCCGACTTCGCGGCTGAGGTCGCGAAGATGGCCGGGGGATGAGGCTCGCGGCGATCTCGATCGATCTCGACGAGATCCACCACTATTACGCCATCCACGGGCTCGAGGGGCGCGGTCGTACGACGGACCTCGTTTACGACCGCGCCGTCCCGCGCGCGAGCGACTGGGCACAGTCGCTCGGCGTCCCCCTCACGTTCTTCGTCGTCGGTAGCGATCTCGCTCGCTCCGAAAACGTGGAGACGGTGCGCGCGCTCGCCGGCCAAGGCCACGAGCTCGCGAACCACACGCTCTCGCACCACTACGATCTCACGCGCCGCGAGCGGCACGAGATGGAGCGTGAAGTCTCGGGCGGCATCGACGCCCTCGCTCGCGCCACCGGGCAGCGCCCGCTCGGCTTTCGCGCTCCAGGCTACCTCGTGAACGACGAGCTCGTCGGCGTGCTGGGGGCGCTCGGCGTCGCCTACGACTCGTCCGTCTTCCCGAGCCCCGCGTACTACGCCGCGAAGGCGGCGAAGCTCGTCACGATGCGACTGCGCGGGCGCTCGTCGCGCTCGGTGCAGGGGAGCGCCAAGGCGCTGCTCGCTCCGGCTCGCCCGTATCGGCTCGGCACGCCGTACTGGAAAGTGGGCCGCGGGCTGCCGGAGCTGCCGATCCAGGTCACTCCGGGCACGCGTCTTCCGTACATCGGCACGTCGCTCGTGCTCGCGGGGCCCGACGGGGCCCGCCTCATGACGCGCACGCTCATGCTCGAGCCGTTCGTGAACCTCGAGCTTCACGGCCTCGATTTCCTGGGCGCCGACGACGAGCTCGGCGACCTCTCGCCGCATCAGCCCGACGCGCGGCTCGGGCGCGCGCACAAGCTATCCGCGCTCACCTCGGCCGTCGAGCTCTTGAAGAAGATGCGCTTCGCGTTCATCCGGCTCGACGAAGCGTCGCGCACCGTCGCCTGAGCCCTGCGCTCAGGGCCAGCGCAAGAAGCCGAGCACGGTCGCGCCGAGCACCGCACCGATGGTGTCGGCGACGGCGTCGGCGACCTCGGCGGAGCGATCGGGCAGCCCGAGCTGATAGATCTCGAGCAAAATCCCGAACAGCACGGAGACGAGCGCCGCGAGCCAGAGCAGCCGGCGCCGTGTCCGCCCCGGGAGCTCGTAGCGGAGCGCGCGGAAGCAGAGCACCTGGAGGCCGCAGAACGCGAGCAGGTGGTCGAGCTTGTCGATCGGGATGGCGAGGCCCTCGATGCTCGGCTGGGGCATGCCGGGGCCGCCGCCGATGAAGATGGCGACCGCCCAGAGCAGGGCAGGGAGCACGTTGCGCACGAACCCGCCGCGCACGCCGGCGCCGTCGTCCGGCGCTGCGGGGCGCGGCGGCGCTTCGGGCATTCAGCTCTGCTCCGGCTCGACGCTCGCGGTTTGCTCGAGCTCGCGGCCGCGCGTCTCCGGCAACCACCAGAGCAGGAGCAAGAGGGCGGCCACCGGGAAGACCACGCTGGCCCGCATCACGGGTCCCCAGCCGCCGTCACGAGCGAGCGCGCCGATCACGACCGGTGAGAGCACGTAGCCGATACGGCCGAGCAGGTTGTTCGACCAGACGAACGCGTCGCCGCGGAGCTCCGTCGGAAACAGCTCCGTCGTCATGGTGTTGAGGAGCGTGAGCACCGCCGAAAGCCCGAACATCGCGAGGATCATGGCGAGCGTGAGGGCGAGGGTGCCTTCGAGCACGTACACGCCGAGCACGCCGAGCACCACCGCCAGGAACACGACGATGCCCCCGGGCTTTCGTCCCGCGAGGTCGAACAGCTTTCCTACCCAAAAAATCAACGGTAACGACGCGAGCGCGGCCACGGTGACCACCGTCGCCGCGGCCTTTTCGCTCACGTGCAGCTCGGAGAGCGCGTAGTCCTTCCAGAACGTCACGGCGTTCTGCGTGCAGACGTAGGTCAAAAACCAAATCGCCGCGAGCTCGAGCACTCGACGGCGATGCGGGCCGGCGAGAATGGCGAAGATCGAGCGTTTCGCTTCCACCTTGGCGTTCTGAAAACGCTCAGTCTCTTTGAGGTCACGGCGCGCCCAGGCCATGAGCAGGAGCGGCAGCACGCCGACCCAGTACACCGCGCGCCAGGTCGCGAGCTTGGTCACGAGCGGTACGACGCCCGCGCACAGGATGGCCCCGAAGCTCGACGCCGCGCTCACGACGCCCACCACCATGCCGCGCCGCGACGCGGGGTACTCCTCCGCCGCGATCACCATGCTGGTCGCCCATTCGCCGATCAGGAACACGCGCGCCACCATCTGCAGGCAGCCGAACACCACGACATTGGGCGAAAATCCCGACAGAAACGTGAAGAGCGCGTACCCGAGGATGGTGACCGAGAGCACGCGCCTTCGCCCCCAGCGATCGGCCCGGCTCACGAGCAGGTAGGCGAGCAACGTGCCGAAATTGATCACCCCCACGAGCAGTCCCGCGGCTTCGCGATCGATCCCGAAGTCCTGACGCAGGCTCGGCAACACCTGCGTGAGCGCGAAGAAGTCGTAGCCCTCGAAGAACGTCGCGACGCCGAGGAAGACGAACAGCCGTCGCTGGTACGGCGTGAGAGGAGCAGAACCGCCCGAAGACGGTCCGCCCCCGGCTCCGGCCGGCGTCATTCGATGAGCCCGCTCTCGGGGCTCGAAGCGCTCGCGTACAGCCGCTTCGGCATGCGTCCGGCAAGGAACGCGCGCCGGCCCGCGCTCACCGCTTCGCGCATGGCGTGCGCCATCAGCACGGGATCCTTGGCCTGCGCGATCGCCGTATTGAGGAGCACGCCGTGACAGCCGAGCTCCATCGCGACCGCGGCATCGCTCGCCGTGCCGACGCCGGCGTCGACGATGACGGGGACCTTGGCGTGCTCGAGGATGATGCGCAGATTGTAGGGATTCCGGATCCCGAGCCCGGAGCCGATGGGCGCCGCGAGCGGCATCACCGCCGCGCAGCCGGCGTCCTCGAGCTTGCGACAGACGATCGGGTCGTCCATGCAGTACGGGAGCACCGTGAACCCTTCCTTCACGAGCTGCTTGGCCGCCTCGACCGTCTGCTCGTTGTCGGGATAGAGCGTCTTCGGATCGCCGATCACCTCGAGCTTCACGAGCGAGGCGATGCCGAGCTCACGCGCGAGTCGCAGCGTGCGCACGGCCTCTTCCGCCGTGTAGCAGCCGGCCGTATTCGGCAGGATCGTGTAGCGGCCGGAGAGCAGGAGCTTGCCGAGCGAGCCTTCGCTGCGATCGGCGAGGTTCACGCGCCGGAGGGCGACCGTAACGACCTCGGCGCCGGAAGCGTCGAGCGCGGCGCGCGTCTCCTCGACGTCTTTGTATTTGCCGGTGCCGACGAACAGCCGTGAGCCGAAGCGTGCCGAGCCGATGACGAGCGCGTCCGAGCCCGAATCAGCGGGCGCGGTGCTCACTGAAAGCCGGCCTTCTTCGCGATACTGGACGGCGCGTCCACGCTGCCCGCGTAGGCGTCGACCAGTGCGACGACGTAGTGCTCGCCCTTGTGCGTCTTGGCGTGAAGCAGCGCGCCGTCCTGCCGCACCGACTGCACGCGCCCGATGCTGAGCGTCGCTCCGCCGGATGCGATGTAGAGCGTGAGCGAGCGTGCGTCGGGCAGGGTCATAAAGCCCTCGCCGCTCTTCGTGGCCTCGCCGGCGGCGAGCAGTGCAGACAGGTGTTCCTGAGTCATGGGCGAAAGCTTTCGACTCCGGGAGGCGGCGTCAAGCGGGCTGCAACAGGTTTCGGCCCATGGGCCGCACGGCCGGCCACGGCTCGACGTACGCTGGGGCGACCGGTGTCCTCCGAAGCCGCCCCGCCGCACATCGTCGTCCAGAACCTGGAGAAGCGGTTCGGTTCGTTCGTCGCGCTCACGGGCGTGAGCATGACCATTGCGCGCGGCGAGGTCGCCGTCATCATCGGAGGCTCCGGGGCCGGTAAGACGACCCTGCTCAAGATCCTGATCGGGCTCGATCGTCCCACGGGCGGAAACATCGAGGTGAACGGCGAGAGCATCGTCGGCCTCTCGGAGCGGCAGCTCAATCGCGTGCGCCAGCGCTTCGGGATGGTGTTTCAGTATTCTGCGTTGCTCGATTCGATGAACGTCCTCGAGAACGTCGCCTTCCCGCTGCGCGAGCACACGAAGCTCAAGGAGAAAGAGATCCGCGAGCGTGTCGCCGAAAAACTCGGGGTCTTGGGCCTGCGTGGCACCGAGGGGAAGTTTCCGAGCGAGCTCTCCGGCGGCATGCGCAAGCGCGTCGGGCTCGCCCGGGCGCTCATGCTCGAGCCCGAGGCGGTGCTCTACGACGAGCCCACGAGCGGCCTCGATCCGATCACGAGCCGCAAAGTCGACGACCTGATCGTCGAGACGCGCGAGCGCTTCGGCGTGACGAGCATCGTGATCTCACACGACATGGCGGGAGCCCTGCGCATCGCCGACCAGATCGTGCTCCTTTCGGGGGGCAAGGTCGTCGCAGCCGGACCGCCACGCGAGCTCGTCGCGAGCGGCGCCACGCTGTTGCGCGAGTTCATCGATTCCAGCGGAATCGAGGCGGATCGGCTGCTCGGTGAGCGACGCTCGATGGCTGCGCCGGAAAAGCGGGATTAGGGTCGGGCCATGCCGCGTCACGTCCTCGTTACGGGTGCTGCGGGCTTCATCGGGAGCCACACGAGCGTGGCGTTCTTGCGGCGCGGCGACCGCGTTACTGGGCTCGACAACTTCGACCCGTACTACGACCCCGCGCGCAAGCGCGCGAACGTGCGCGAGATCGCGGCAGAGGCGCCCGGCGCGCCGTTCGAGCTCGTGGAGGGCGATCTGCGAGATCGCGCGCTCACGAGCCGGCTGTTTGCGGAAGGGCGCTTCGACGCCGTCGTGCATCTCGCCGCGATGGCGGGCGTGCGCGCTTCCGTCGCCGACCCGGTGAAGTACTACGACGTGAACCTCAACGGGACGCTCACGCTGCTCGAAGCGGCCCGCGCGCACGGCTGTCGGCGCTTCGTCTACGCCTCCACGTCTTCGGTCTACGGCGACACGAAGCGCGTGCCCTTCCGCGAGGACGATCCCGCCGATCGCCCGCTCGCGCCGTACGCGGCGAGCAAGCGCGCGTCCGAGCTCCTCGGCTACTCGTACCATCACCTTCACGGCATGAGCTTCACGGCGCTCCGTTTCTTCACGGTCTACGGTCCGCGTGGACGCCCCGACATGCTCACCTACAAGCTCATCGACGCGATCCGCACGGGCCGGCCGCTCGAGCTCTACGACGGCGGGCGCATGACGCGCGATTGGACCTACGTGGGCGACACCGTGCAGGGCATCGCCGGCGCCGTGGATGCGGAGCTCGGCTACGAGGTCATCAATCTCGGGCGCGGGGAGCCGGTGCTCGTCACGCGCTACCTCGAAGCGTTTCAGCGCGTCACGGGGCGCACCGTGCCCTTCCGCGAAGCACCCAGGCCCGAAGCCGACGTCGACATCACGCACGCCGACATCACGAAAGCGCAGAAGCTCCTCGGCTACGCCCCGAAGGTCAGCGTCGAGGAGGGGGCCCGGCGCGCGGTCGAGTGGTACGAGAAGAGCGTCGCGCCGCTCGGCGCTTCGTGACGCGCCTGCCGCGGCTCATCGCCATGACGGATCGCGTCGTGGCGAACGCTCGGGACACGCTCCTCCGTTTCGAGCGGCTCGCGCGCGCGGCCGCACCCGGGAGCGTCCTCCTCGAGCTCCGCGATCGCGAGCTTTCGGGGCGCGAGCGGCTCGAATTCGGGCGGGAGCTCAAGCGCATCGCGGTCGCGTCCGGGCAGCGGCTCGGGGTGAACGATCGTCTCGATCTCGCCGTCTTGCTCGAGGCCGACTCGGTGCATCTCGGGGAGGGCAGCGTGGCCGCGAGTGACGCGCGCCGCTTGCTCGGGCCGCGCTGCTTTCTGACGCGCGCGTGCCACGAGTCCGCGCGCGAGCTCGAGCCGGAGGTCGACGCCTGGATCTTGTCGCCGATCTTCGCGGAGCGAAAAGGGAACCCGCCGCTCGGCTTGGGGGTTTTGGGGGACTTCCTCGCGCGGGCGCGCACTGCCGCCGGCACGCCGGAGCGACCGGGCGTCTACGCGCTCGGCGGCGTGAGCGCCATGAACGCGGACCAGTGCCTCGCTGCGGGAGCGACGGGCGTCGCCGTGATCGGCGCGGTGCTAGGGGGAGCGGACCCGACCACGCTGCTCGGGGCGCTCGACATCGCGCGCTGACGGGCGCGTGAGCGGCCAGGGCGTGAGCAGCGGCGCGGCGGCGCTCGCGCCACTCTGCCGGTAGGCGCGCTCGCATTCGGCGATCGAGAGCCGGCGTGGCCCGAACATGCTCGGATCGGCCGCGTCGGCGTCCATCAGATCCGACGGCCGATCGACGCCGTAGTCGTCCGGGTGCCCCGGCAAATCGAGCAGCACGTGACCGAGCTCGTGCGCGAGCACGAACGAGCGGGCCCCGGCGCGGATGCCGGCGCGGTCGAGGATCACGACGTTCTGGATGCTCGCGCCCGGCTCGTGCACGAACGACTCGCCGATGCGGCCCGCGCCCGCGAAGGCCGGCACGATGAACACGTCGATCGTCGTCGGGTCGCCGTCGTCGAACGCCTTGACGAGCGCGCGTTCCTCGACCGTGCCGGCGGGCGCGTCGATGTCGGTGAAGTGCTCGACGCCGTCGGCGAAATCGACCTCGCCGAGACACGCCGTCAGGCTCTGGTCGCTCGACAGGGGAGCGCTGCCGTCGGGCTTGAGCTCGGCGAGCGAGCCGTCCGGCCTGCGCGCGATCACGTCGGCCGTGCCGAACGGCGCGCCGAGCGTCGCGGGATTCGGGCTCACGCTCGCCGTGACGCCGACGTTCGCGAGGGCTCGCGCCACCGCAGACGCGACCTCCACGGGCGCTTGCCCTGCGCGCGTCGGCACGCGAACGTGCCGGCCCATGGCCGAGAAGCGCAGCTCGCCACCGCTCGCCGGCAAGCCAATTTCGCAGCCGACCGCCAGGAGGTAGGTCGGCGGCGGATCGTGGACCGAGATGTCTTGGGCCGACGGCGGTCCGAAATGCACGCCACATTGCCCCCAGAGCCGGCTCGCGACGTCGACCTCCGCCTGCGCGAGGGCGCGTGCGCCCGCGTCGTCGCCGCCGATGGCCGGCATGCCGCCGCGCTGCGTGCGGAGCACGTGCACCCGGAGCTTGCCGCGCAAACGCTCGATGGGTCCCACGCGCGTGAGACGCGGGCCGCCGACGCGCACGCTCGCGGCTTTCGCGCCCGCGACGCTCAGCGTGAGCCTGCCGCCGACCTCGGCCGAGAGCCAGCGCCCCTCGCCCGGATCGCGCCGCTCGATCGTGTCGGTCGTTGCCCAGCCGAGCGGCGTCGCGCGACAGCTTTGCTCGGGCGGCACACCGGCGGGGCAGGGGAACGGCGCGAGCGGCA
Organism: Polyangiaceae bacterium; assembly: GCA_036274215.1. Taxonomy (GTDB): domain Bacteria; phylum Myxococcota_A; class Polyangia; order Polyangiales; family Polyangiaceae; genus PMG-095. Next base: position 14,644 of record DASUGE010000622.1, read on the forward strand.
CGTGCAGGATCGCGTCGAGTCGAGCGCCGCCGGGCCGGGTGGACGTGAGCGCGACCTCGTCGGGTAAAGCGTCGAGCGGCCCGACGAGCACCCAGCGCAGCGCGTCGGGATCCGGCGGCTCGTTGCCCGCTGCGCTCGTGGCGACCGACGGGAGCCCGTGCGAGAGCGACGCGTGCGAGCGCGCCAAATCGATGCGCGCGCCGCGGCCGTCGACGAGCAACGCCTCGAGCACGGCGAGCTCGAACGGAGCGCCCTCGATGCTCAGCGTGGC
>DASUGE010000623.1:0-5197 GCA_036274215.1 Polyangiaceae bacterium
CTTCGCGCTCCGTGTTCGCCGCGGCGAGCTTGCCGTCGAGCCTGAGCAGCACGAGCGCGCGCGGCGTCTCGATCACGTCCGACACGGCGCCGGGTGCGAGCTTTTTGGCTGCTTCGAGCAAGGGCTCGGCGTCGGAGCCCGAGCCTGGATACAGGCAGCCGCGCTTGCCGCCGAACGCCGACGTGGGGGCGGCGCTCGCCTCGCGCGCGACGGTCTCGAACGCCTCGCCCTTGGTGATGCGTTCCTTGAGCGCGAGCAGCCGTTCCTTGACGGGATCCTTCTCCGACTCGAGCGCGTTCGGGACGAGCGGCAGGCTAATCTCGCTCACGAGCGGGCAGTCCGCGGTGAACTTGTCCTTGTCGGCCTTCCAAGCGTCGTCGACCTGCTTCGCGTTCTCGGCCGCCCACTTGTCGACGGCCGCGTCGCTCGTGTCGATCGCGAATTTCGCGAACCAGTTGCGCGTGAGCACCACCGAGCGAACGACGGCTTTCGAGCGGTCGCGGTCGTACATCGCGAACGCCTCGGCATCGGCGATGCGCACGCGCTGGCGCACCAGATCGCGCAGGGCTTCCGCCAAAAGCTCGCGCTCCTGCGCGGCGCGAAATTCCTTCGGCCCGCGGTTCGCGAGGATCCGAATCTCCTTCTCGTAGAGCTGGTAGTCGAAGGTCTCGCCGTCGTTCTTCGTCACCTGGAGCTGGCGCACCCCGATCGGCGTACCCGGGTCGCAGCCGTAGGGGCTGCGCCGACACAGGCCGAGCCTGTAGGCGAGCACCTCCGCCTGGTCGACCGGAAGCGACACGTGGGCGCGCCCCGCCGTGAGCTCGGTCTCGAGCACGTCGTCCGAGATCGCGAGACCGAGACGCTCGGCTTCCGCCACGAGGAGCTCGCGCTCGGTGAGGCCGTCGAGCACCTGCTTCTTCAGGTGCATCGCGCGCGCAGCCTTCGGGTCCGCGGTGCGTCCGATCAGGCCGTACGCCGCGAAGTAGTCCTTCTGGTCGACGCAGTTCCCCGCGTAGGCAACCGCGCAAGACTCCTTGAAGCTCGCCGTCGGGTTGCCGCGGCCCGTGCGAAACTCGAATGCGAAAACGACGATGATCCCGACGACGATGGCGCCGACCACATAGTTCCCGGACTCGGACCTGAAGAAATTGAGCATGCGGGCGGCGGGGAATTAGCATGCGGCCCCCGGGGGCGCGAGAGCCCGCGCCGTCCCCGGAACCCCCCGGGGATCCCCTAGCCGCGCTCGGCGTTCTTGTTGAGCCCGAGGACGATGCGGAGCTCGCTGTACAGCGCGGCGTCGCCGGCGACACCCATGCTGTAGGTCACTTCGTACCAGGTATCGAGGGTGCGGCTTCGGTCGCCCGGATCCGCAACGGGAACCGCCTGGGCGGAAACCTCGGCGTAGCCTCGGCCGACGAGCTCGGTGTTCAGGGCGCGAGCGCGGGCGTACAGACCGTCGGCTGCCTCGCCCGGAAAATTCGAGGCCTGGGCGCGCAGCACGACGCGGACCTCGAGGGGCCCCTCACACACACTCACCCCGCTATCCATGAGCAGATTATCCCGCACCCGATCAGCGAGCGTGATCAGGTTGGGCGCGGTGCGGTAAATCTCGAAACCCTCCGAAAGGAGGGACTTCTTCAGGGTGCTGGGCGGACCGGGCATCTGCTGCACCCCCTCTAGGGCGGAGCCAACTCTAGATTACGGACGAACGAGGGTAGAGGTTAGGCTAGGCATCCGTCGAACCCGCGGTCAAGGCGAAAAACCCAAGCCTCTCCGATAATTGTGCACAGTTCTCCGGCCCCTACGGGTTCACGTGATAATGTCCGGGTTCGGTTGTCTCGAAGGCCGCGAAAGCTTGCTTTCGCCCCCGGTTTCAGCCCGACAATACACCGTGTCCACCTCCAAGACTCCCCCGAGCTCGGAGACGCCGCACAGCCAGCGGCGGCAGAGCGGTGGCGCCCGGATCGAGCTCTCCGAGCGGGTCACGCTGCGCGTGAGCGGCTCCAACGACGAGGCGACCGAGGGCTGGACGCTCAATGTGAGCCGCGGCGGCCTGCGGGCCGTGGTGGAGCACGCGCTCGATCCGGCGCTCGAGTACCAGGTCGAGGTTGGGGACGGCCCGGCTCGCCGCGCCTGCATCGCCTGGTCGAAGGGTGAGGCGGACGGCCAGATCGTCGGCTTGCGATTCCTCGACGTCGAAGGTTCCGTCCCGCCCGAGGACGGCACGACGCCCGCCGCGTCCGGCCCGTGAGCTCCAAGGCCGCGTCGCTTTCGGCCACGGACCTGCTTGGGCCCGACGGCCCGCTCGCGCACGGGCTCGAGCGCTACGAGAACCGGCCGGGGCAGCTTCGCATGGCGGAGGCGATCGAGCGCGCCCTCGCCGACGAGCGCATCTTGCTCGCCGAGGCGGGCACCGGCACCGGTAAGACCCTCGCGTACCTCGTGCCGGCAATCCTGAGCGGCAAGAAGGTCATCGTGTCGACGGCGACGCGCGCGCTTCAGGAGCAGATCTTCTTCAAGGATCTGCCGCTCGTCCGCTCCGTGCTCGGGCTTCCCGTCGAAGCCACGCTGATGAAGGGCCTCGGCAACTACCTGTGCCGCCGCCGCTGGGAAGAGCTCGCGCGGAGCGAGGAAGCGCTGCGGCCCGGCAACGCTCGCGCGATCGAAACGGTGCGGAGCTGGATCGAGGCGACCGAAACGGGCGATCTCGGGGAGCTCGCGTCGCTGCGCGAGGACGATCCCGTGCGGCTCGGCGCGGCGTCGTCGAGCGAGACGCGGCTCGGCCCCGCGTGCCAGCACTTCGACGCTTGCTTCGTGACGCGCATGCGGCGCGAGGCGGAGCGCGCGCAGCTCGTCGTCGTCAATCACCACCTCTTCTTCGCGGATCTCGCGCTGCGCGGCCCGCACCCCGGGCACGTCTTGCCCGACTACGACGCCGTGATCTTCGACGAGGCGCACCAGCTCGAGGACATCGCCACGGAGTTCTTCGGCATTCGCGTGAGCGAGAGCCGGCTCGGCCGCGCCCTCGACGACGCCGAGCGTGCGCTCCGGCATGCCGGTGCGCTCGATACGCTGCTCACGCGACGGCCGAACGTCGCCGTCGACGCCGCGCGCGCCGCCGTGAAAGGGCTTTTCGCCGACCTCGGCCGCGAGGTAGCGCCCGGCGAGCCGCGCAGCACGCTCGAGCGCGACGTGTGGTCCGGACGCGCCGAACGCGCCTGGATCGAGCTCGACGGAGCGCTCGAGCGCGTCGAGCTCGCGGCCCGCGCGGCGCGCGATGAAGGCGCGGCGGCGCGCGCATCCGGCCGGCAGCGCGGCGCTTTCGCCGGCGACGCGCTCGAGGCGACCGAACGCCGTATGTCGCAGCTGCGCGAGCAGCTCGCCGCGATTGTCGAGGGGGGCACGGGTCGCGTGACGTGGCTCGAGCTCGGCTCGCGCGGCGGCGCGCTGAGCTCGTCACCGGTGGATCTCTCGTTCCTCTTGCGGCAGCGCGTATTCGAAACGGTGCCCGCCGTCGTGCTCACGAGCGCGACGCTCGCCACGCGCGGCTCCTCGCCGCCGCCGCTCGTCAGCGAAGAGGAGCCGGATCCCGAAGCTCCGCGCCCCGCGGCGCCGAGCGCCTTCGGCTACGTGCGCTCGCGGCTCGGCCTCGCGGGCGAGGCGCTCGCCGTCGAAGAGCTCGTCGTCGAATCTCCCTTCGATTTTCCCTCGCAAGCGCTGCTCTACACGCCGCGCGATCTGCCGGCGCCGTCGAGCGCCGAGTTCACGACGCGTGCCACGGCGCGCGTGGCGGAGCTCATCGGCATCGTCGGCGGCGGGTGCTTCGTGCTCACGACCTCGCTGCGCTCGATGCGCGCGTTCCACGCCGAGCTCGCGCGGCGCCTCCCGAAGCATCGCTTGCTCCTGCAGGGCAGCGCGCCGAAGGGCACCCTGCTCGGCACCTTTCGCGCTGCGGGCGACGCCGTGCTCGTCGCGACGCAGAGCTTCTGGGAGGGCGTCGACGTTCCGGGGCGCTCGCTGCGCCTCGTCGTGCTCGAGAAAGTGCCGTTCGCGGTACCGACCGATCCCGTCGTCCGCGCGCGCTCGGCGGTGCTCGAAGCCGAAGGCAAGAGCTCGTTCATGGAGCTTCACGTGCCCGCCGCCGCCATCGCCCTCAAGCAGGGCTTCGGTCGCCTGATCCGCACCGCCACCGACAGCGGCATCGTCGCGCTGCTCGACGAGCGCGTGCACCGCAAAGGTTACGGCAAGCGCCTGCTCGAAGCGCTCCCGCCCGCGACGCGCACCGACGATCTCGGCGCCGTCGCGCATTTTTGGTCGAAGCAAGAGAGCGCCGCGCTCTAAGACCTTCGCGGCCCTCTCGAGCGAAACGATACCCGAGCTCGCTCGGCTGTATCGATACAAGAAGATCACCGGCAGACAGCTCTCGCCAAAACCCATTGGATTTTGGGGGCTCGAACGAAGTGGTCCCCAAAATTCACGATCGATGCGAACGGTCTGCGGTGTGGCTCACCGCCAAGCTCAGCGGAGGAAGCAGGTGCCCCCACGTGGGGACGGACCGGGGGAAGTAGCTGCCCCCCACGTGGGTACGGCGTGGTACGGCCCGTGTACTCGGCCTTCGGCCTGCGCGCACGGGTGCCCGCCTAGCGCCGGCGAAGCCGGCGCGGGGGCACGACGGCGTTGGGCGGTGACGGGCAGGGTGGGCGGCGGTGCGCGGTGCGGGATCGGGGCCGTGATGTGACGCGGTGTGGGTGGTGTGGGAACGCGAGGTCGGGCAGAACGAAATCGTCGCGTTCGCGAGGCGCCGGGAGCGCGGCGGTGCACGGGGCGCGGGCCAGCGGTGATCTGACTTGACGTCGAACGGCGTCGAACGATGTCGAAGACGTTGAAGACGTCGAACGACGACCGGGGTAGCGGGAGCCGTCAGTCGTGGGAAGGCACCGTAAAGACGTGGCGACGCGCCGTTCGGGTGAGGTCGCGATGTGGCGGCGCGTCGAACGGCGTGGAGGCGAGGTCGTGGCGAGCCACGCCGCGAGAACGCCGTGACGACTGATGAGCTCGGCGGGCGGCGTGGTGCTCGGCATCGGGGCTGTGTGCTCGCGGCAGACGGCGACGTGGCCTGGTGTTAAGGACCGCCCCGATGCCCGAGCGGTAGTGCTTGGTGTTGCTGAGGAGGTCGCGCGCTCGAGTAGGTTTTTTC
>DASUGE010000624.1:0-3312 GCA_036274215.1 Polyangiaceae bacterium
GGTAAGCGTCGATTAAGCCGCTCGCGAGGACCTCCTCGTACCGGGCGCGTTCCGGCGCCGAGACGTGGGTACCGCCGTTGCACAGCGCCGGGTCCCACACGTCGCTGTCGGCCGGCGCGATGTTGAAGTCTCCGCCGAGCACGAGCGTCTCGCGGGTCTCCGGCCGCGCCGCGAGGAACCGGACGAGCCGGCCGAACCAGGCGAGCTTCGCCTCGTAGTGGGGCGAGGCCACGCTACGGCCGTTCGGCGCGTAGATGCTGACCACGCGGAACCCTCCGCACGTCGCGCCGATGATCCGAGCCTCCGCCAGCGGCTCGTCGTCCTTGGTGTCGTGCGTCGTCGGCGGGGCGAGCGGCTCGCCGAAGCTCACGCTCACGTCGCGGATGCCCACCTTGCTCGCGATGGCGACGCCGTTCCAACGACCTTGCCCGTGATGCGCGAGCTCGTAGCCGAGCCGTGCAAACTCCTCACGCGGCGCGTTGTCGTCCGTGAGCTTCGTCTCCTGCATCAGGAGCACGTCCGGCGCGGCACGCTCGAGCCACCACGTCACCTTCTCGAAGCGGGCTTTGAGCGAATTGACGTTCCAGGTGGCGATGCGCATGGGGGGCTCGGAGACGCGTCGGTTCTTCGTAGACGCGCAGGCGCGACGCTTCAGCCGGCTCAGCGCTTCGAGCTTCTCGATAGACGCAGGGCGCGCCGGTTCCACGCCGGCGCGAAGGTCAGCCACGCGATCGCGAAGTACGCGACGCTGAGCGCGAGCGGCATGCCGAGCAGGGAGTGGTAGGGCCGATGCACGAGGCGCCCGACGAGATTCAAGAAGACGCTGCCCGGAACCCCGAACAGAAAGCCGAGCAACACGCTCATCGCGAGGGTGCGGCGGATGCCGAGGCGCTCGTGGGGCGCCGGTCGGAAGAAGGCGAGCGGCCCCCAGTTCGTCTTACAGTCGCAGTAGTCGGTAAAGACGCGGTCGTTTTCGAGCATCCGAGCAGGATCCGTTAGCCCCCTTTTCTGACACAAGTTCCGATTTCGGCAAGCGTTCTCGCTCGGGATCAGCGCTTGTTTCCGCGGGTGATCCCGGTTGACGGACGGGGCCCCACGCGATTGAATCGGCGCGGGCGGGGGCTCCGCAATGGAAAGCGAACATGCTGCGATCGGCGTCCAGGAAGGGGAGATCCTCGCCGGGAAGTACCGCATCGAGCGGGTGCTCGGCGCGGGCGGCATGGGGATGGTCGTCGCGGCGCGGCACATCGAGCTCGACGAGCACGTCGCGATCAAGTTCCTGTTACCGGAAACGCTCGACAACCCGGAGGTCGTGGCGCGCTTCTCGCGCGAGGCGCGGGCGGCGGTGCGGATCAAGAGCGAGCACGTCGCGCGCATCATCGACGTGGGGCGCATGGAAAGCGGCGCCCCGTACATCGTCATGGAGTACCTCGAGGGCGAGGACCTCGCGAGCTGGCTCGAACGGCGCGGTGCGCTCTCGGTCGACCAGGCTCTCGACTTCGTACTCCAGGCCTGCGAGGCGATCGCCGCGGCGCACGCGCTCGGGATCATTCATCGCGATCTGAAACCCGCGAACCTGTTCGTCGTGCGGCTCGGCGACGGGCGACAGCGCGTGAAGGTCCTCGACTTCGGGATTTCGAAGGTGCTCACCGCCGACCAGTCAGCGCCCTCGATCACGAATACCGCGGCCCTGCTCGGCTCGCCGCTGTACATGCCTCCGGAGCAAATGCGCTCCGCCCGCGACGTTGATACCCGCTCCGACATCTGGTCCCTCGGCGTCATCCTGCACCAGCTCGTTGCCGGGACGCCGCCGTTCGGTGGAGCGACCATGCCCGAGGTGCTCACCAATGTCCTCGAAGGCACGCCGCCCGGCCTGCGCGCGCTCGTGCCCGCCGTCCCCGAGGGCCTCGAGCACGTCGTGCTCCGGTGCCTGCAAAAGGACAAGGCGCAGCGTTACGCCGACGTCGGCGAGCTGGCGAGCGCCCTTTCGCCCTTCGCGCCGTTGCGTTCCCGGGCGGCGGCGGATCGCATCGCGCGGGTGTTGAATGGCGTCGGGGAAGTGGCGGACGAGCGCGAGGCTCAGTCGGTGCCTCCCGCGCCCGACGCGATGCCGGGAACGCGCACGCGCGCTTCGTGGGGTGCCACGCATGCCGGGACGCGGTCGCCGCGGCTCATGGTCGGCCTCGGCGTGGGAGCGGTGCTCGCGACTGCGATCGTCGCGGCCCTCGCGCTGTGGGGGAAGCGCGCGTTGGTGGAGGCGGAACCGGTCGCGTCCGTGGCGGGACCGCCGGACGTGTCGGCATCTCCCGCGCCCCCTGCCGGACCGACGATTTCACCGCTGGCTCCGGTCGTGGGTGGGCAGGCGACGCCTGCAGAGCCGAGGCCGGCAACGACCGCCGGCCGGCGGCCTTCTGACGACGCCCCGACCAAAAATGTTAGACCGCGGGGCGGTCGGGTGAATGACGTTCGCCCTGCCCCGGCGGCAACGGCCTCGTCCGCGGCGCCGGTCCAGAAGGCGCCGCGTGCCAACGCCGATCCGTTCGAGGACCGATAGTGCCGCTTCCAAGACCCCGCGTTTCATTCCTTCATCGTTCCTTGGCTCTGGCCGCGCTCGCCCTTCCCCGGCCGGCCCTGGCCGCCCCGTCCGCCGTCGATCGCACCATGGCGCAGTCGCCCTTCGAGGACGCGCGACGCTCGATGAGCGAGGGCAACTACGCGGCCGCATGCCCCAAGCTCGAAGAGAGCAATCGCCTCGACCCGAGCGGCGGAACTCTGCTGAAATCGGCCTCGGGCTCGTCGGAATCGCGACGAGCACGTACGTCGTTCTGACTTCGTCCCACGGCTCCGGCGCGCAGGCGAGATCCGGCGCGCCGGTGCTGCGGATCGGAGCGGGGCCCGGTAGCGGACGGGTGAGTCTCGAGGGGCGCTGGTGAGGCGGCCGTTCGCCTAGAGCTCGACGCGGTTTCCATCGGTCCCAGCCGATGCCAGCAGGGAAAGCTCTCGACAGAGCCCCTGCGGACGCGTCGTGAAACAACCGTCAACACCGAGCTCGATGAGCGCACGAGCCCGTTTGGCGTCGTCGACGACCCACACCCAAACGTTGTCGCCCGCAGAGCGCGCGCCTCGGACGAAGCGCGGGCTCAACACGCGGAGACCTCGGTACCACTCGGGGACGAACAGCGGCCGACCACGCGGGGCCCAGCGACCCAAGCGGCAGCGCTCGAGCACGAGCGTCCGTTTGGCTTCGCTCGCCGTGGCGGCCGTACGCAACGCCGGCACGAGGGCGCGCAGCGCGTGGATCACCCGGTCGTG
>DASUGE010000625.1:0-3187 GCA_036274215.1 Polyangiaceae bacterium
TAACAGAACCCATCACGCAAACGCAGGACGGCACCGAGTGATACCGAGCGGCCGGCGCCGAACGAGCCGGTGCGCCCGCAGCCGCCACCCGAGCTCGTCGCGAACGCGAGAGCATCGAACGCCGAGGAGCAGGCCGTAGCAGCCGAGACGGGGCCGAACGAGGAGGCGCGCGAACAGGCGATGAACGAGGAACGCCGCCGCCTGCGTTCGCTGCCCGAGCGTCGTCGCGGCGGCGACCGCGATATGAAGAACGCGAATCGCTGGGTGAAAGAGCGCGTGAACGTGCGCGGCATGGGTCGTTTTCAAGCGCACGGCCACGCGCGCGGCCGCTGATCGCCGCTGATACTGGCGCCGGACGGGTCCCCGCCGTCCGTGATACCCTTTGTCATGCGCCCCGCGGCGGGGAGTACGACGGTCACTGAGGCGAGCGCCCCAAGGCATCCGGTCGCTTCGGCTGCGCTGTCGCTCGTCTGGCTCTTCCCGAGGCCCGACGAGCCGGCTGTGAGCCTCGACTGGAACGACGACGCCGAGCGTCTCATCGGTCGTGACGAAACGTGCGCGGTCCGTCTCGCCGGGAGCGACGTGTCGAGGCGGCATGCATCCCTCAGTCGTACGGAATCCGAGCTCGTCATCACCGATCTCGAGAGCCGCAACGGCGTGCGAGTCAACGGCCGAGCGGTGACTTCGGCGCGGCTCGGCGCCGGCGACGTCGTGCGACTCGGCGGCTGGGTGGGCGTCGTCACGAGCGCGCCGGGAGTCTTCGCAGAGCTCGCACCCGGGCTCTTCGGCGGCAAGGTGCTCGCGGACGCGCTCGCATCGCTCGAGAAGGCGGCGGCGAGCGACCTTCCGGTGGTGCTCGAAGGTGAAACCGGCACCGGGAAAGAGATCGTGACGCGCAGCCTGCACGCGTGGAGCGGGCGCTCGGGCCCGCTCGTCGCCGTGAACTGCGCCTCGCTACCCGAGGGGCTCGCCGAGGCCGAGCTCTTCGGCTATCGGCGCGGCGCATTCACCGGCGCGGACCGCGCGAGCCCGGGGTTCTTCCGCAGCGCCGAGAGCGGAACGCTCCTTCTCGACGAGGTGAGCGACTTGCCGATGTCCGTGCAAGCTAAGCTCCTCCGCGTGCTCGAGCAGCGGGAGGTTCAACCGCTCGGAGAGACCCGCACCGTGCCGGTCAATGTGCGCATGGTGGTCGCGAGCCAAGGCTCGCTCGAGCAAGCCGTCGAGGAGGGGCGTTTTCGAGCGGATCTCCTGGCCCGCCTCGAGGGCGTGACGGTACGACTGCCACCGCTCCGAAAACGGCGCGAGGACGTTCCGCGCCTGTTTTCTCATTTTCTCGGCGAGCAAAGTCAGGGCCGCGCTCCCGCGATCGAGGTGGATCTCGTCGAGCGGCTGCTCGTTCACGACTGGCCGTTCAACGTGCGCGAGCTCGTGCTGCTCGTGCGCCGGCTGCTCGTCCTTCACGGCAATGAGTCCACGCTCCGCTCGCACCACCTTCCGGAGCGGATGGGCGAGCCAGCGCCCGCGGAGGGTTCATCGCCCCGAAAAGCTCCTCCTTCTCCCGTCCCGGCAGCCGCGCCGGAGGCGGTGGGACTCCCCGCGCTGATGGTGGCCCTCCGCACCGCGGGAGGCAACGTGGCACGTGCCTCCGCAATCCTCGGAATCACACGCCAGCGCGCCTACCGGCTGATGGACGATCACGGCATCGATCTCGAAGCGCTGCGCCAGAAGGAGCGACCGTGACGACACGCGGTGACGAACGGCGCATCGGCGAGATCGTCGGCGGGAAGTATCGCGTCGTGCGCTTCCTCGCCGCGGGCGGCATGGGCGTCGTCTTCGAAGCGCAGCACACGGTGGTCAAACGCCGTTTCGCAGTGAAGTTTTTGCGTCCCGAGCTCGCCGAGAAGCGGGAGAGCCTCGCGCGTTTTCAGCGCGAGGCCCAAGCGGCCGGCGCGCTCGAAAGCGAGCATCTCGCCGCGGCTGTCGATTTCGGGATCGCCGCGGATGGCTCGCCGTTCATCGTCATGGAGTACCTCTCGGGCGAGAGCGTCGAAGCGCTGCTCGCGCGCGAAGGGCAGCTGCCCGTCGAACGCGCGACGGACCTCGTGTTGCAGGCATGTCGCGGGATTCAGGCCGCGCATGCGGCCGGCATCGTCCACCGGGACCTCAAGCCTCAAAACCTCTACCTCTGCAGGCGGGAAGACCGCACGGATCTCCTCAAGGTGCTCGACTTTGGCATCGCAAAGCTCGAAGCCGCGGACCAGAACAGCGCCGCGACGCTCACGGGAACGCTGCTCGGCACACCCGCGTACATGGCGCCCGAGCAGGCGCGCGGAGACAAGACCATCGATCACCGCGCGGACATCTACGCGCTCGGAGCGATCGCCTACGAGCTCCTGTCCGGCGAAAAGCCACATCCGGGTGATTCACACAATGCGGTGCTCCACCACATCGCGACGCAGCCGGCGGTGCCGCTCGATTCGGTCGCGAAAGGTGTCCCGAAGGCGCTCAGCGAGGCGATCTCTCGGGCCCTCGAATCGGATCCGAGCGCTCGTTTTCCTTCGGCCGACGCGTTCGCGCAGGCGCTCACCGAGTTTGCGCGCCGAACGCCCTGGCCCGTGCCGGAGCACGTTCAATCGAGCCCAGCGCACGAGGGGTCCGCCCCGCCCGGACTCGCCGAGGATGCGACCGTTCCCGCTGATATTTCTCCTGCGAGTCTCACCGAACAGCCGTCGAAAGCGCGTCGTCCGCGGCCCGGCGGCGCGCTCGTGCTCGTTCTCGGCGCCCTGATCTCGCTCGGTGTCTGGCTCTGGTCGAGAAACGGGGAAGAAACCCGCTCCGCCCTCCCGCCACGAGCGCCCGAGCCGCTGCCTATCGCTCCCGCCGATGTTCGCGTGAATGCCGCCGAGAGTCCGCTCCCGGCCACCTCGCCCGCGACGGAGCTCGCGCCGAGCGCGGAGCCGGTCGCGCGAAAGCCCGAGCCGAGTCGGCTCCCGCAAGCCAAACGCGAGCCGACCGTTCCCGCTCGTGCACCGGCTCGGCCGGAGAAGACGCTGTCAGAGTCCCCCACTCCCGCGGCCGCGAGCGCTCCGCCGCTCGCCTTCGACCGCAAGAACCCGTATGATTAACGAGGTGATTGGGCGCGCCGGGTAACAGGCGGCGGTCGCGTTGGCATGCAGCGTGCACTTCC
>DASUGE010000626.1:0-3298 GCA_036274215.1 Polyangiaceae bacterium
GAACGGGAGCGACGAGCGGCGCATCCACGGCCGAGCTTGCGGGCGCGCTCGAGCGAAACGTCGCGTAAAGACCGAGACCGGCGACCGCGCCGAAACCCATCCCGACCAGCAGCGTCTTCGTGAGCCCGACAAGCGTCAGGCCCGTCGCGACCGCCGAGCCGCCCGAGATGGCGGCATGGCTCGCTCCGGCGACGGACGTCGTGAGCCCCATGATTCCTGCCCCCGCGGCGAGCCGCGAAGCAACGCGGCGGCTTCGCTCCGGCGGCACCGGCGCGTCCGCGTCGTGCCTCAACGCGTCGATGATCGCTTGCTCCACGGCATCCTCATTTTCGGTCATGGCTCACCTTTCGAGCGCAGGCGGCGAACGGACACCGCCAAGTCGGCGCGCGCCAAGCGCAGCCGCGAGTACGCCGTGTTGAGGGGAATGCCGAGCGCTTCGGCGACCTCGGGCATCGAGCACTCGTCGAGCTCGTGCAGGATGAACACGGCGCGGCGTCCGAGCTCGAGCTCGCCGAGCGCGCGGTTCGCGACGCGGAGGGTCTCATTCTGGATGACGTCGTCGAGCGCGCTCGGACCGTGGTCGAGCGGCTCGTGCCCGTCGTGCGTCACTTCGTAGCGGTGGCGCGCGAGGTCGCGGTAGTCCGACGCAAAGCGAAACGCGAAGCCGAAGAGCCAAGGCCTGAGTGGTCGCCGCGGATCGTACTGGTCAAGCTTCTTCAGCACGGCCAGGAACACGTCGTGCGCGACATCCTCGAGATCGCGGTCGTGGACGCCGAGCCGGCGCAGCGCGTGCCACACGTAGCCCAGGTGATCGCGGAAGATCTCCGGGAAGGCGGGGCAGAGCGGCGAATCCGGAATGGCTTGCTCCGCGGCCCAGTGGACGGTCGAGCTGGCGGTCACCTCGCCCTGTACTTGGGGGAAGCGCCGCGGTTCCGTCACGGCGACTCGAACAGCGCCCCGAGGCCGAGGGTTCCCGAAATCATGGGCATTTCCCATAACTTGTCGCTGCCGTCGTTGCGGTACATGCGCACGGGAACGAGACTCGTCAGAAGGTCGAAGCGGCCCTGGATCCGTACCCACGGGAGGTCGGTGAGCTCGAACGCTCCGCGCACCCCGAGCGCCGCGTACAGCGCGGTGTCCGACTGGGGGTTCGGCAAGCTCGGCGCCTCCCCTCGCATGCTGCCGAGCGCGCCCACACCGCACGCGAGGAATCGCCCCGGAGGGAAATGGAAGCAGGGCACGAGGAGCCCCGCGATCAAGCGAGTTTCCGCCCCGTTACCCAGCTCTTGGCTGGCCGGGAAGTCGTACCGACCCTCCAGCGAAAGCGACAGCGTCCCATGGCGTGCACGTACGAGCGCTGCCGCGCCGAGGGACACGTCAGGCGCCGTGCCGACCGAACCGAGACCCAGGAGACCGATCCCCCATCTCCACGGCTCGGCAAGTACCGGTGGTGGCGTCTCCCGCGCTCCATAGCTCGTCTCCGAAGTGGGAGCTGTGGCCGCCTTCGGCTCGCTCGCAGGAGGCGGCGCGGGCGGTGGGGGCGCAGCCGGCGGCGGCGCGGGGAAAGATGCGACCGGTTCTGCTCCCGCCAAAGCCGGGTTGATCGCCAGGCTGATGCCGAGCGCGAGCGCGTCGACGAGCTCGACGCAGTCGGTCGCCTCGCGGATCTCCCGCACGCCGCTTTCGAGGCCCGTCGCGTCGACCAGAGCCACCCGGCCGAGCCACTTCCCGTCCGCGGCCGAAATCGTCACGTCGAAGGTCGGGCGCCGCGTGTCGTCGAACGGGTCCTCTCCGAGGCGCGCGACGACGGCGTGCCGCAGCGCCGATTCGTCCGGGCAGCTCTCGGCTCCCGTGCTGCGCCGGTAAACCAGGCGGCCAGCAGGCTCCGCCCCGACTGGCGGCGCCACGAGCAGCGTCAGGCTCAGAAGAGCGGCTCCGCGCACCACCACTACCCATGCCCTCTTACTGATTACGTGTTCAGAAATCGAGCGATACCGGCCACGACATGGCGATTTCATGCGGGGGCTTCGAAGACTACCGTAGCGAGCGAATCATGCCGCCCTCGACGCGCAGCGGACTCGGCGCGGGGCGTCCCCGCATCGGGTTCCTCGCGACCTACCTCGACGACGCCTACGAGTGGGGCATCTGGCGAGGGGCACGTCGCGCGGTGGAGGAGCGCCAGGGGAGCGTCGTGTACTTCGCGGGCGCAAGCCTCGAGGATCCGGATCCCGAGCGGCGTGCGCGCGCCCGGATCTTCGACTTCGTTCAGCAGAACGGCGTGGACGCGCTCTTGTGCGTGTCGACCGTGCTCGGCCACTTCGTCGGGGTACCCGGCACGGAACGTTGGCTTTTGCAGAGGCGCCTTCTCAGCTGCAGCATCGGCCCCGCGGAGCACGTGCCGAGCGTGCGCGTCGACGACAGCTCGGGCATCACGCAGCTCATGCGCCACTTGATCCGCCATCACGACCACAAGCGGATCGCCTTCGTCACGGGCAGCGCCTCGAGCGCCGAAGCGCAGCAGCGGCTCTCCGCCTACATCCAGGTGCTGGCCGACCACGGCTTGGGCTACGACCCGCGCCTCACGCTCACCGGGGATTTCACGCTGCGAAGCGGCGCTCGTGCGATGCACGAGCTGTTCGATACCCGGCAAATTCCCGTCGATTCGCTGGATGCCGTCGTTTGCTCGAACGACTACATGGCGTTCGGCGTGATCGAGGAGCTCGTCCGGCGGCGCATCGCCGTGCCCGACAAGGTGGCCGTCGTCGGCTTCGACGACATCGCCGAGGCGCGGCTCCACAGCCCGTCGCTCACCACCGTGCGCCAACCGTTCGAGGAGCTGGGCCGCCAAGGCGCGCTTCGCATCATGAGCTTGCTCGACGGCGCGCCGGCCGAAGGCGCGCTCACGCTCGAGACCGAGCTCGTGCTGCGCCGCTCCTGCGGCTGCGTCCCGACGGACCTCCCCGCGCCCCCCGACGCGGGGGACGAGCTCCTCGAGCCGGCGAGCATGACGAAGCCGACGTCCGGCCCCACGCTCGAGAGCGCGCTCGCGGAGGAGCTCGGCGGCTCACACGGCACGTTCTTGCGCGCGCTCGAGCCGCACCTCCGCCGCCTCTCGTCCGGTCCGCGCGAGCTCGAGCAAGGACTCCGCTTCGCCGAAGATCTCGCGGCCCGCATGCGCGCCGCGCGCGAAGACCTCGTCCACCAGCGCCTTGGCCGAGTCGGACGCGTGCTGCAGCACCGCATGTTCGGACCCCAAGCACGGATCTCGACGGCGCTCGCCGAGCTCATGCCGGAGCTC
>DASUGE010000627.1:0-5878 GCA_036274215.1 Polyangiaceae bacterium
CACGCAACGTCACATGCCCGCCACGTTCCCCCGCTCCGCGGCCCCCGGCCGCGCCCGCCACGCCGCATTTAAAAGGGAATCGCCGCGGCAACATGCGTCGATCGGGCCATAGTGAACATATAGCCCTTTTCATGAGAAGCGCGGCCTTTCTCGACCCAGAAGGATTTCGGCGATTGCCCGCCGCGCAGCGGCGTCCCCTCCGCCGCGCAGCGGCATCCCTCCCCGCCGCGCAGCGGCGTCCCTCCCCGCCGCGCAGCGGCGTCCCCGCTTCGCCCCTCACCGTGCGCTTCGCCCCTCACCGTGCCCGCGCGCCCCCTCGTGGGCCGCCACGGCGATGCTTTTCAGCCTCTGCCGCACCGCGACTCACGGTGACACCCAATCCCCAATGGTTCGCGCTGCTGGGCGGCCGTACCGCGACTCACGGTGGCCCCCAATCCCCAGTGGTTCGCGCTGGCTGGGCGGCCGTACCGCGACTCACGGTGGGCCCCAATCCCCAAATGGTTCACGCTGCTGGGTAGCCGCACCGCGACGCACGGTGGCCCCCAATCCCAGATGGTTCGCGCTGCTGGGCGAGCGATGCGGCGGGGAGTTAGAGCACGGCGATGTCAGGAAGGGTGCGTTCGGCTTCGGTGAGGATGTTTTTGACGGCGGCGTCGTCGAGGCCTAGCTCGGCGGAGGCGGTTTCGAGGTCGAAGACGTCGACGAGGTCGCCGGGGAGGGGCTCGCCGTTGACGCGGGGGCCGGTGACGGAGGTTTTGAAGTATTCGGTGAGGTGGTCGGCGATGCGGACGGCGGAGGCGACGCGCGCCGTGAGGCCGGTGTGCAGGTGGTGGTGGTGGCCGACGATTTCGACGACGTCGCGCGGGAGGCCCCAGCGCTCGACGAGCATGCGCGAGGCTTGCTCGTGGAGGTGGTCGATGTGGGGCCAGATGGCGGCGAGGGGGGGAGCGCTCGAGCCCTCGACGTGCTTCACGGCGAGGAGGAGGCCGGCGAAGCCCACGTCGTGGAGGAGGCCGCAGATGAAGGCGAGATCGGCGTCGATGGCCGCGCGGCGGCAGACGATGCGCGTGATGTACGCCGTGAGGGTGCTGTGGCGCGCGATGGAGCCGAGGGTGTCGACGTATTCGCCCACCTGGAAGACGCCGCGCGCGATGGCAGCCTCGAAGACGACGTCGCGGATGATGCGCACGCCGAGGCGCAAGACGGCCGCTTTGAGCGAGCGGATCGGGGTGTGGCCGGCGTAGAGCGGAGAGCTCACGAGGCGGAGGACGCTCGCGGCGAGCATCTGGTCGCGCTCGAGCAGGGTGACGATTTGGCTGACGTCGGCGTCTTCTTGCTCGGCGAGCGCCATGACGTCGAGCGCAACCGCGGGGAGCACGGGAGGCCGGTACCCGGGGTCGTCGAAGACGGCGATCAGGTCCGCGCGGAGCTGCTCCTCGATGAAGTCCACGGGCTTCTTTATTTTAGCGGGGACTTTCAGCCGAACAAGGGTTCTTGCGCCTGGTGCGGCAGAAAGGTCGAGGGCTTTCGCGCCGAGGGTGCAGGGGCCTAGCGCATATCGCGCAGGCGCTCGACGAGGCCGGAGAGGCGGTCCTCGCGACGGACGGCGCCGAGGGCGAGGCGGAGGGCGCGCGGGTCGGCCACGAGCACGCAGAGGCGGCGGGCGCGCGTGACGGCGGTGTAGACGAGGTTTCGCGAGAGCATCACGAAGTGGGACGTGAGGAGCGGGACGACCACGGCGGGGTACTCGCTGCCCTGGCTCTTGTGGATGCTGGTCGCGTAGCTGAGGATGAGCGCTTCGAGATCGGCCGTTTCGTACTCGACCTCGCGCCCTTCGAAGCTCACGAGCACGATGCCGGTCTCGTCGTCGAGGGCCGTCACGACGCCGAGATCGCCGTTGTAGACCTCGCGCTGGTGGTCGTTCTTCGTCTGCATCACGCGGTCGCCGAGGCGCAAGCGGCCGCCGCCCTGAGGTAAAACGCGGCCCCCCGCGTTCAGCGCCTGCTGGAGGCGTTCGTTGAGAGCGATGGTGCCGACGGGGCCGCGGTGCATGGGCGTGAGCACCTGGACGTCGCGGCCCGGTGCGAGGCCGAAGCGCTCGGGGATGCGCTCGAGCACGACGCGGAGCAACGTGTCGGCGGCTTTGTCCGGGTCGCTCGTCGGCACGACGAAGAAGTCGCTGCGCGGGTCGTCGGGCGGCGCGCTCTCGGGCAGCTCGCCGCGCAGGATGCGATGCGCGTTTTGAACGATGCGGCTCTCACCCGCCTGCCGGAAGATCTCGTCGAGGCGCACGCTTTCGATGACGCCACTCGCGAGGAGGTCGCGGAGAAAGGCGCCGGGGCCGACCGACGGGAGCTGGTCGGCGTCCCCGACGATGACGAGGCGCGCCGCGGTCGGCAGCGCGGAGACGAGCGCGGCGGCGAGCGGCACGTCGATCATCGACGCCTCGTCCACGATCACGACGTCGGCATCGATGGGCTCGTGCTCGTCGCGCTGAAAGCGCATACCCCGCGGCTCGAACTCGAGCAGGCGGTGAATGGTGGTGGCCTCGCGGTTGGAGGCTTCGGCGAGGCGTTTCGCGGCCCGCCCCGTGGGCGCGGCGAGGCGGACGCGCAAGCGCTCGCGCTCGAAGATGTCGACGGCAGCGCGCACGATGGTGGTTTTGCCGACGCCGGGGCCGCCCGTGATGACGGTGACGTGATGCGTGGCCGCAGCTTCGATTGCCCGCCGCTGTTGCGGGGCTAGCTCGAGCTCGGCACGGCGCTCGAACGTCGCGAGGGAAGCCGCCACGTTGGGCAACGGAATGACGTGGTCGTCCACCAGACGCCGGAGGCCGCGCGCGAGCTCCACCTCCGCTCGATGCATCCAGGCGAGGAAGACGCGGTCGTTCTCGAGCACGACGCGCCCCGCCGCCCAGAGCGCGTCGAGCGCCGAAACGACGTGCGCTTCGTCGACAGAGAGCATGGTCGCGCTGCGGGCGACGAGCTCGGGGCGTTCGGCGTAGGAGTGGCCCTCGGCGGAAATCGCCTCGAGCTCGTGGAGCGCGCCGGCCTGGACGCGCTCGGGGTGATCACCGGCGATGCCGAGCGAGCGCGCGAGCGCGTCGGCCGTCTTGAAGCCGATGCCGCGCACCTCGAGCGCGAGGCGATACGGCGCGTGCTCGACGACGTGCGCCGCGCGGTCGCCGTAGTGCTTCACGATGCGAGCGGCGAGCTTTTGGCTCGCGCCGTGCGACTGAAGGAGCAGCATGACGCCGCTCGTGGCGCGCTCGGCCGCCCACTGCTTCGCGATCTGGTCGGCCCGGCGCGCGCCGATGCCCGCAACCTCGGCGAGCCGCTCGGGCTTCCGGTCGAGGACCTCGAGGCTCGACATGCCGAATTTCGCGACGATGCGCTCGGCGAACGCGGGGCCGACGCCCGCGATGATGCCGGAGCCGAGGTAACGGGTGAGCCCGGCGAGGGTGCTCGGCGCGAGCGGCACGACGACCTGGGCCCGGAGCTGCTCGCCGTGCTTCGCGTCGACGGCGAGCTCGCCCGTGATGCGCACGCGCGTGCCCGGCCCGACCGCCGGAAACGTCCCCACGACCGGGATCGAGCCGGGACGGGCGCCCTCGCCCTCGAGCGAACCGACGCGAACGACGCGAAATCCGGTCTCGTCGTTCTCGAAGGTCACGCGCTCGACTTCGCCCGAGAGGGTCACCACGCGGGCCTTGGAAACGGGGGCGGGCACGGGGGCCCGAGCTTACGCCGGTTTGATATGCTGCACCGCTCCGATGTCCCACCGCCTTCACGAGCGCTGTGCTTGCTCGAGCCTGGGAGCGCCGTTCGCGCTGACGGGAACGACCCGCAAGTACGAGCGGTCGCGCCCCTTCACGCTCAAGCACCTGTTCCTCGACCTGACGCTGGATATCCCGAAGAAGAGCGTTCACGGCTCGGCCGTGCTCGACTTCGAGCGGCTCGCGAGCGACGCGGAGCGGCTCGTCCTCGACGCGGTGGCGTTCGACATCGAGCGCGTCGAGCTCGTGACCGGCAGCGATGCGTCGGCCGTGGAGTACGACTACGACGGCGACCGACTGAGCGTCCTTTTGCGCGGCAAGCGGCGCGGCAAGCTGAAGGTGACGTACGCCGCGACGCCGAAGCGGGGGCTCTACTTCCTCGCGCCCGACGACAAAGTGAAGGATCGGCCGCGCCAGGTCTGGTCGCAGTGCCAGGACGAGGACGCGCGCTACTGGTTCCCGTGTCTCGACAAGCCGCACGTCAAGATGACGAGCGAGCTCCGCGTCACCGTGCCCGCGGGTTGGGTGGCGCTCTCGAACGGCGAGCCGCGGCCCGTCGAGAAGCCGAAGCGGGGGCGCGGCTGGACCTACCACTTCGCGCTCAATCAGCCGCATCCCGCCTACCTCGTCACGCTCGTCGCAGGCGAGCTCGCGGTCGTGGACGACGTGCCCGCGGAGGTGAAGAAGCGGAAGATCCCCGTCCAGTACTTCGTCCCGCCGAAACGCCGGAAAGACGTCGCGCGGAGCCTCGGCGAGACCCCGCGCATGATCGAGCTCTTCTCCGAGCGAACGGGCGTGCCGTTCCCTTGGAGCCGCTACTCGCAGGTCGTGGTGAGCGATTTCATTTTCGGGGGTATGGAGAACACGACGGCGACGACGTTGTACGAGCACGTGCTGCTCGACGAGCGTGCGGCGCTCGACGTGAGCTCGCACGACCTCGTCGCGCACGAGCTCGCCCACCAATGGTTCGGGGATTTCGTTACCTGCCGCGACTGGTCGCACGGCTGGCTCAACGAGGGATTTGCGACGTTCTTCGAGCACGTCGAGCGCGAGTCGCGCCTCGGTCGGGACGAGTACGACTACGGCGTATCCGGTGATCTCGACTCGTACCTCGGCGAGGCGAACGGACGTTACCAGCGCGCCATCGTGTGCCGGGACTACCAGGAGCCGATCGATTTGTTCGATCGGCATCTGTACGAGAAGGGCGGGCTCGTCCTGCACATGCTGCGGCGCAAGCTCGGAGACGACACGTTCTGGGACGGCGTGCGGCTCTATCTCGAGCGGCATGCGCACGGCATCGTCGAAACCAACGATCTGATGCGCGCGCTCGAGGAAGCATCCGGGAAATCGCTGGAACGCTTCTTCGATCAGTGGGTGTACCGGCCCGGGCACCCCGATCTGCGCGTGAAGATCGCTTACGAAGACGGCCTTCTGACCGTGGAGGTGAAGCAGAAGCAGCGCACGGGCGAGGCGGCGACGTTCGCGTTCCCGCTCGACGTGCTCGTGAAGACGAAGAGCGGGACGCTCGAGCGGCACGAGAAGATCGTGACCGAGACCGCCGACACGCTCGCGGTGGCGCTCGCCGAACGGCCCCAATTCGTCGTGCTCGATCCGGACCTGCGCGTGACCACGAGCGTGAAGCTCGAAGTACCGGCGGATTTCTCGAGGAACCAGCTCGAGCACGGCCCGAACGCCTACGCGCGCTGGACGGCGGCGCGCGCTCTCGCCGAGCGCGACGACCGGCGCAGCGTCGAAGCGCTCGCGACAGCGCTCGGCCGGACGAAGGAAGCGTGGATGGTGCGGGGCGAAGCGGCGCGGGCGCTCGGCCGGCTGCGCGGCGAAACCGCCTTCGACGCGCTGGCGAAGAGCGCGCGCGACCGGCACCCGAAGGTGCGTCGCGCGGTCGCCGACGCGCTCGGTAATTTTCGCACGCCTGCCGCCGCTCGCTTGCTCAAGGACCTCACGCGCCGCGACCGGAGCTACCTCGTGTCGGCCGACGCGGCGCGCGCCCTCGGCCGAACGCGGCAGCCGGGCGTGCTGAAGGAGCTGGCCGGCGTGCTCGAGCGACGCTCGTGGGCGGACGCCCAGCGCGCCGGCGCGCGC
>DASUGE010000628.1:0-5698 GCA_036274215.1 Polyangiaceae bacterium
GGCTTCACTCAACGGCCTCTGGGACTTCGCGATCGACGTAGAGGGCGAGTGGAAGCGCAGTGACGTCGTTTGGGACCGCCAGATCCGCGTGCCGTTCTCGCCGGAAGCGCCCGCGAGCGGGATCGGCGACACCGGCCACTACAAGCGAGTCTGGTATCGCCTGAGGTTTCGCGCTCCGTCCCACGAACCGACCGAGCGCATCCTGCTTCACTTCGGGGCGGTGGACTACGCCGCGACCGTCTGGGTGAACGGGAGGCGCGTCGTCGAGCACGAGGGCGGCTACACGCCCTTTCATGCCGACATCACGGATGCCCTCGAGCCGGGCGAGGAGCAAGAGGTCGTCGTGCGCTGCGACGACGACCCCGGCGATCTCGAGAAGCCGCGGGGCAAGCAGGATTGGCAGCTCGACCCGCATTCGATCTGGTATCCGCGCACGACCGGGATCTGGCAGACCGTGTGGCTCGAGCGCGTGCCTCTGGTCCGCCTCACCAGCATCACCTGGGTGCCGAGCGTCGATCGCTGGGAGATCGGCTTGCACGCATTCGTGCTCGGCGCGGCGCAGCGCAAGCTTCGAGTCTCCGTGCGCCTCTGGGTCGACGATTTGGTGCTGGCCGAGGATCAGTACCTCGTCGTCGCGGGCGAGGTGCACCGCGGTATCGCGCTGTCGGACCCCGGCATCGACGATTTCAGAAACGAGCTCCTGTGGAGCCCGTTTTCCCCGAAGCTCATCCAGGCGGACGTCGAGCTGCTCGACGAAGAGCAGCGGCAGCTCGACTGCGTTCGAAGCTACACCGCGCTGCGCGCTTTCACGGTGCAGGGCCACCGCTTCGTCTTGAACGGAAGGCCGTACCCGCTACGACTGGTCCTGGATCAGGGGTACTGGCCGGACTCGGGTCTCACCCCGGGCAGCGACGCCGAGATGCGCCGCGACGTCGAGCTCGCGAAGTCGATGGGCTTCAACGGCGTGAGGAAGCACCAGAAAATCGAGCTGCCGCGCTACTTGTACTGGGCCGACGTGCTCGGGCTCCTCGTATGGGAGGAGATGCCGAGCGCCTACCGCTTCACGCCGCGCTCCGTCGAGCGCCTGACCCAGCAATGGCTCGAGGTGATGCGCCGGGACGCGAGCCATCCGTCGATCATGGCGTGGGTGCCGTTCAACGAATCGTGGGGCGTGCCGAACCTCCCGCAGAGCCCCGCCGAGCAGAACTACGTGCGCGCTCTGTACTACCTGACCAAGACGCAGGACCCGTCGCGACCGGTCGTCGGCAACGACGGCTGGGAAAGCGTCACGACGGACATCATCGGCATTCACGACTACGAAGACGACCCGGAGCGCATGGCGCGCCGCTATTATTCGCCGGAGGTTCCGAAGCTCCTCGCGCGCGAGCGCCCGGGCGGCAGAGCGCTGGTGCTCGCGGCCGTGACCGCCGACCAGCCGATCGTGCTCTCCGAGTTCGGCGGCATCGCCGTCGTGGATCGGGAACAGGATTGCTGGGGGTATTCGGTCTGCACGACGACTCAGCACTTCGAGGAGCGATTTCGCGAGCTCCTCCGTGTCGTGCGCTCCTTGGAGCTCTTTGCTGGCTTTTGCTACACGCAGTTCTGCGACACGCACCAAGAGGCGAACGGCCTCTTGCGGTTCGATCGCAGCCCCAAGATCCCGCTCAAGGCCATCGCCGAGGCGACCACCGGCTCGGCCACGGGCGTTCCGCGCAACGAGCTTTCGCCGGAGATCCGGGCCACTCCCGCCGACGAGGACAAGCCGGCCCGATGAGTCCCCCGGCGACGACACTGAGACAAGCGGTCGACGGCGGCGGCTTCACCTGGCTCGCGGGGATCGAGGACACCTTCATCACCGCGCCGAATCCGCGAACGGGTCGCACCTTGGACGAATACGAGCTCACCGGGCATTACGAGCGCTGGTGGAGCGACCTCGCGCTCCTGCGCGAGCTCGGCGTCCAGGCGGTTCGCTACGGTCTGCCTTGGCACCGCCTGAATCCCGAGAAGAGCCGCTATAGCTTCGGTTGGGCGGAACGCGCCATCGAGCGCCTGCTCGAGCTCGGAATCGAGCCGGTGCTCGACCTCGTCCATTACGGCGTCCCCGCATGGCTCGAGGGAGCGTTCGCCCATCCGGATTACCCTGCGTACGTCGAAGAGTACGCGGCGCGCGTCGCCGAGCGATTTCGCGATCGCATCCACGCCTTCACTCCCCTGAACGAGCCACGCATCACGGCATGGTACGCGGGCCGCCTCGGCTGGTGGCCGCCCCACCGGCGCGACTTTCGCGGATTCGTCGAGGTGCTGCTCGCCGTCTGCCGCGGCATCGCGCGAACGACGGCCGCGCTGCGCTCGGCGTGCCCGGACGCGCTGATCGTCCACGTGGACGCCTGCGATCTCTACGAGGCGGAGGAGCCGGCGCTCGAGCAGGAGGCCGAATTTCGGCAGCAGCTCGGCTTCTTGGCCCTCGATCTCGTGAGCGGCCGCGTCGGCGACGCCCACCCGCTGCGGCCGTGGCTGCTCGCTCGGGGCGCCACCGTGAAGGAGCTCGAAGAGCGCCAGGAGCACCCGGTCGCGCTCGACGTGATCGGCTTGAATCTTTACCCGATGTTCTCGCTCAAGCGCGTGCAGCGACGTCGAAACCGCCTGCGCATTCGCGCGAGCTCCGCGAACGGCGAGCTCGTCGAGCGGCTTGGCGCGCTCTACCACCGGCGCTACGCGCGGCCGCTTCTAATCAGCGAGACGGCGAGCGAGGGCAGCGTCGCGCGGCGAATGGCGTGGCTCGACGCGTCGGTGGCGGCCGTCAGCAACGCACGCGCGCGCGGCATTCCGATCGCCGGCTATACGTGGTGGCCGCTCTTCGCGCTCGTCGCCTGGGCCTACCGCGAGGGGACCCGACCCGTTTCGCACTATTTGAAGCAGATGGGGCTCTGGGACCTTCGGCCCGACGCGCTGGGGGCGCTCGAGCGCGTTCCGACCAAGCTCGTGGAGCGGTACCGCGCGCTCATCGCCGAGGGCGCCGCAGGGGTCGGCAGCGTGGCAATATCCAGAGACCCGTAGCTTGCGAGGCTCCCATGTTCAGAAGCTTCTACATGGCCGGATTCGAATGCACGACGGGAAAGAACGTCCACGGCGATCCCATCGAGCAGGTCGCGGCGACGCGACACGACGTCGAAGCCGACGCGGATTACGCGCGTCTCGTCGACGTTGGCATCTACTCGATCCGTGAAGGCTCGCGCTGGAACCTGATCGACCGCGGCGGACGCTACGACTTCGGTCCGCTCGAAGCGTTCGTCCGCGCCGCGCGGCGCTACGCCGTGGAGCCAGTGTGGGATCTCTTTCACTACGGCTACCCCGCCGATCTCGATCCCTTCAGCGAAGAATTCGCCGGCCGGCTCGCGCGCTACGCCGCAGCCGTCGCTCGCTACGTGACACGCGAGTTGCCCGGCCCCTACTCCTTCACGCCCGTCAACGAGCCGTCGTACATGGCTTGGGCTGCTGGGGAGGTCGGGCGCTTCGCGCCGCATGAACACGGGCGCGGCCACGAGCTCAAGCTGTCGTTGGTCCGCGCGCAGGTCGCGGCGGTGCGCGCCATCCGGGACGTGTGTCCGAGCGCGCGCATCGTCACGGTCGATCCGGTCTGCCACGTCGCGCCGCCTGCCGACGCCGAGCCGGACCAGGTGCGGCGCGCGCTCGATTTCAACGAAAACGTCGTGTTCCAGTTCATGGACGCCGTTTCGGGTGTCACTCACCGCGAGCTCGGCGGAAGCCGGGGCGCCCTCGGCATCGTGGGCCTCAACTACTACGACACCAATCAGTGGGAGCTCGACAAGGCGGATGGCCCCCTCGCACCGTCCGACCCTCGTCACGTCCGTCTCGCCGTGCTCGTCGAGCGGGCCGCACGGCGCTACGGCGGTACGGTCATGATTTCGGAGACGGCCGCGGCGGGAGACGCGCGCGCGGCGTGGATCGACGAGCTCTCGGCCACGTCCGTCGAGCTTCTCGCGCGCGGCGTCGACCTCGCGGGCGTCTGCTTCTACCCCGTGCTCGGCATGCCCGAATGGCACGATCCCTCTCGCTGGACGCAGATGGGCTTATGGGACGTGTTGCCCTGCGCGAATTTCGCCCGCAAACCGCACGGGCCGAGCCTGCGGGCGCTGGCACGGGCCCAGCGGATGCTGGCGGCGTATCGAATCGGTCAAGGGATCAAGCTGCCCCACCAAGGCGCCATGGGTGAAGGCTCTCCGGTAGCCCAGCGGTAGCGAAACCCGGCCACCCCATACGCGCCGAGCTTGAGCCCGAGGCTGTCCGGCGACGACACGCAGAGCGTCAGCGCGCCCAAAAGCTCGAGGTGATCGGTGAGCTGCAAATCCCCGAGAGGTCCGAGGCGGAATACCGGCTTACCGCGCCCGGTGGTCGTCACGACCTCACTCAGCACGCCGAGCTTGAGCGAATCCTCGCGCAGCAAACGGGCGAGAGCCGCGATGCGCACGACCTGAAAGAAATTGCTGGCAACGATGGCGCGGTAGGACTCGTCGTACACGTACTGGCCGGGCGGCTTGTCCAGCATTCCCACCGCGACGTAGTCGACCAGCAACGCCGCATGCGGCAAGGGGACGATGCCGACTACCTCCCCCTCCCACGCCCAGTACCGCGCGTTCGGGCGTGCCACGTCGAGATCCGACGCCACGTAGCTCGCGCGGGGCTCGAGGAACGGCTTCCAATACGAGTAGGTGTCGCGCACCCCGAACGCGACATCGAACACGGGCGTCGCGCCGCGCACGCCGGCGTAAACCTGCCCGAACTCCGTCGTCGTGATCGCGTTCACGTCGATACCCGTCCAGATCCAGTGCGGCATGCCGTAGCCGGCGGAGAGATACGGCTTGGCATAAAGCCCTCCGATCTCGCTCTTCGTCGACAGGAACCAGCGCGGCTCGCCGACGCTCCAGTAGCCGTTCTTCGGGCGCCCCTCGCGCCGTTCGGGTGGGCTGCTCTTGAACGGCAAGGGCGTCTCGGGCGCCGGGGGCGTCCGGGCGGTCGCCGGAGCGTTCGTCTCCGTCGCCCTGGCCATGGCCGGCGCCGACATCACCGCAAGCAGCGCGTATCGCGCGCAACGCATCCTGGGCGCGGGCTGCAAAGATCACACCGGTTTCGATTCGCGAGAGCTTGCGCGGTCTAGTGCCGCACGAAGTTGTCGCACTGAGGCGTCGCGCACCGTCGCGAGCAACGATTGCCGGCAAAAGCAGGCACTTCTCGACGGCGCAGGACTTGCTTTGCAGGGCCGCGGTCACGCGGGCGCCGGGTCCGTGCACGAACCTCGAGGAAGCAGCATGCCGACAGATCCGAAAAGAAAGCGCAAGACGGTCGCAGCGAAAAGCAGCGCCCGAGGCACCGTGAGCGGCCCGGCACGCGGGCGAGGTGCCGCCCACGACGCCGCCGAGCTCGGCGATATGGCCGCCAAGAAGCTGGACGGCGCGGACGCTGTCGCGCGTTCGATGCCGTTCAACGTCAACAAGGCCGGAGAGCACGGCCGCGCGGCCATGGATCCCCAATCCGGCCAGGTCGTCGCGCCACCGGATCCCGCTGTGACGGGCAGCACGCTCACCGAGACGACGGCTTCCGACAAGGTGGGCAGCGGCCGCCCCGCGCGCTCGCAAAATCCAGGCAATTTACCGCTCGATCGCGTCCGCACCGACGCGAG
>DASUGE010000629.1:0-4252 GCA_036274215.1 Polyangiaceae bacterium
CCCGTACCAGCCGTCCTCGACGTACGGTCCCGCGAGGCTGCTCATGCGGAAGCCACCCGTGGCGTAGCGCTGCACGTCCCAGTGAAAGTAGGCGGGCCATGCGTTCGCGACGAGCACGAAGCCGTGCCCCGCGTCGCCGAAGCGATGCTGCAGCGCGCGGCGTAGCGTTCCCGACACGTAATCGCTCACGATCAGCGAATCGCCGAAGTGGGCGATGCGCACGACGCGCCCCGGCTCCTTGTCGTCGGCGCGCGCGAGCGCCCGGAAGAACGCGTCGAGCGCGTGCTCGCCCGGATCCTCGAGCGGCAGCGGCGGCGCATCCTTGCCGCCGGGCAGCTCCTCGCTCTCGACGGCGGCGATCGGTCCGCGCGCGTGGGGGCTCGCGCCTTCGGGCGCGCCGAGGTTCTGCGTCTCGCCGGCGAGCAGCGCGGACCCCACGCTGGCGCTCGGCAGCGGGGCGAGCGTTGCGGGCGCCGAGCGTGCCGGGCGGCTCCCGAGCAAACGGAGCCGCGCGAGGCCAGGCACGAGCTCGAGCGCGAGCGCGAGCGCACACACGGTCGCCACCGCGATCACCGGGCGAGAGACGAGGACGTCGCGGACGCGAGCCGGCGGCGGATCGGGCGCGGTCACTCGTCGTCGAACGGGTTCTTGCGCACGAGCGTGCCGCTGCCCTTCTCCGGCTTCGGAGCAGCCGTGGGCTTGGGCGCCGCGGCCGTGGGCTTGGGCGCCGCGGTCGCGGGCTTGGGCGGCGTGGCAGGCTTGGGCGCCGCCGCATGTGCGGTGGTCACCGTGGGTGTGTCCGCCGCCGTCGGAGCGGGCGGCGGGGGAGGCGCCGGGGCTCGCTCGATGGTCATGTCGTCGCTCGGCAGATCGGCGACGTTCACGGCGGGCCGCTGCATGGCGTCGAGCTCGTCGGCGGCGCGCTTCCGTCGGGCCGGGTCAACGCTCGGCGAGCTCGCGATGCGATCGAGGGCGCTGCGCTTCTCCGCGGCGTCCTCCGTCGCGATGGCCTTGTCGAAGAGCGCGTCCGCCCAGGCGTCCTGGATCGCCTTGAATTCCTGGGATTGGCGCAGATTCGAGCCCTCGGGGATGCTGCTCACCTTCTGCATCGCCGCCTCCCAGTCACCCTTGGCGAGCAGCGCGCGCGCGTCCTTCATGATCTGCGCGAGGCGATCGGCGGCGCCGGGTTGTGCGATCGGCGCGGGCGGCGCTTCGGTGCCACGGAGCGCGAGGCCGAGCACGACGGCGACGGTCGCGACGAGCAAACCGATGGCCACCTTGACCGAGGTGGACATGCGGTGCGGCGGCACGCTCGGCGACGGACGCGCCGGCTCATCGGCGCCCGCGATGTAGATCTCGCCCGCCGGCAGGTACTTGAGGAAGACGTCGCCGAGCTCGATCACGTCGCGTCCGTCGAGCAGCGTGCTCGGCATCTCGGCGCCGTTGACGCGGACGCCGTTGGCGCTGCCGAGATCCACGAACTCGTAGCGTCCCTCGCTCAGCTTTCGGATTTCGGCGTGGACGCGGCTCACCGAGGGGTGATTGATGCTGATGTCGCACTCCTCGCCGCGGCCGAGCACCATGCGATCCGCGTTGAGCACGAATTCCTGGCCCGCGCCGGGGCCCGCCATCATCACCAAGCGATCGGCCTGCGTGTTGATGCCGGGGCGGCCGGGGAGGGTGAGGACGCCGTCGGTGCGCCCCGTTCCCACCGCCTCGTCTTCGATGCTGAGCCGGTAGTCGCCGAGCTGGATCAGATCGCCGTGCTGCAGCGCCTGCGTGTCGACGACGCGTGCGCCGTTCACGTAGCAGCCGTTGTAGCTGCCGAGATCCTGCAGCCGCCAGGCGTCGGAGCTCTTCAGCATCCGCGCGTGGTGGCGCGAGATGTTGCGCTCGGTGAGGCGCACGGCGTTACCCTCGTCGCGCCCGATCGTGTACTCGTCACGGACGAAGTGAACGACGACGGGCTTCGTGCCCTGGTCATCCTGGATCGTCAGCTTCCACATCGGGTCGGGGCCACAGGTTATACCAGGCCCCCCTGCCAGCCGAAGAGTGCATCGTGGACCATGGGCCGGATCGCCCGGATCCGCAGGTTCTCGCGGCTCGGACTGACGCGATTCGATAAGAGGACGGTCACGCGCTCGGCTTGGGGGTCGCACCACAGGCTCGTGCCCGTGAACCCCAGGTGCCCGAAGGTCCCCGTGCTCGCGAGCGCTCCGGCCGCCGATGCCGGGCCTGACTTGCCGTCGAACCCCGCGCGCAGGCTGCCGCCGGGTCGTTCCGCCACGAGCGGGGTGAGCTCAGCAGGCGAAAGCAGGCTGCCGGCTCGGCCCGCGAGGGCGTCGAGCAGCGCGGCCCCGAAGCGAACGACGGCATCCGCCGTTCCGAAGAGCCCTGCCTGTCCAGCGAGCCCGTGTCCCGCGAGCGCCCACGCGTTCTCGTCGTGGACCGCGCCCCGGATGCTGCCGCCGCGAAACGCCATCGTTTCGGTAGGCAGCACGCGGGCGAGGAAATCCGGGCTCTCGACGAACCAGCGGCGCGCTGAGTGCACGTCGAGACCGAGGGGCGTCACGAGCTCACGCTCCACGAGCTCGTCGAGCGGCAGGCCGGTTGCCCGCTCGAGCGCCGCGCCGGCGAGCACGTAACCGAGATCACTATAGAGGGGCGGAAAACCCTGCGCGGGCGGCGTGCCCCGAGCGTCCGGCCGGCGTGCCATCGCGGCCTCGCGCAGTGCTCGCGCACGCGAGAAGGGCCGTCCGGCGACGAGCGGCGCGAAGAGCGACCGGTGCGCATCGAGACCGGCGCGATGGGAGAGGAGGAGCAGGAGCGACACCTCCCCGCTCGGGGTGTCGCCGAGCTCCGGCACGAGCGAGCCGAGCGTCGCCTCGAGCGTCGGGCCGCCGCGCGAGGAAAGCCGAGCTGCGGTCGTCGCGACGAAGGACTTGGTGACCGAGGCCAAGTCGAAGACCGGATCGTGCGGCACGCCGGACGCGGCGCCTGCAATGCCGCTGGAAATCAGCCAGCGGTCGCCCTCACGGCGCGCGCTGGCGACGGCGGCCCCGGGGGCGGCGCCGCTCGTGACGACGATTTCCGCGATGCGATCGAGCTCCGTGCTCCTCATGGGAGGACCCGCGTCTTTTGACCCCGGAACGCCGAGGCCGGTATCCTAGTCTCGGCTCGTCGTCTCCCGGCGAGCAGCGGCATGGCAGAGTTCACCTGGGAAGCCCGTGGCAGGACCGGCGAGGTCCGGCGCGGGGTCATGGAGGCGGACAACGAGGAGACCGTCAACCAGCGGCTCCGCCAGCAGCAGCTCGCGCCAGTTCGCGTCGCGAAGAAGCGGCGGCTCGCCGACTTCTCGTTCGGCTCGCCCGTCCAGACCCGGGATCTCGTCACCTTCACGCGCCTGTTCGCGACCATGATCGACGCAGGCCTGCCGCTCGTCCAGTGCCTCGACATCCTGAGCGGCCAGCAGACGAACAAGAAGTTCGGCGCCGTGCTGAAGGAGGTCCAGAACTCGGTCGAGGGCGGTGCGTCGTTCAGCGAGGCCCTCAAGCGCCATCCCAGGGTGTTCGACGAGCTGTTCGTGAATCTGGTCCACGCGGGCGAGGTCGGCGGCATCCTCGACAGCATCCTGAACCGGCTCTCGGTCTATCTGGAGAAGCGCCAGAAGCTGATCCGGCAGGTGCGCGGCGCGCTGGTCTACCCGTCGATCGTGATGGTGATCGCCGGCGGCGTGATGACGGTGTTGCTCACGTTCGTGATCCCGGCCTTCGAGAACATGTTCAAGGACTTCGGCGGCGGCAAGGCGGCGCTGCCCAAGCTCACGCAGATCATCGTCGATCTGTCGCACGCCTTCGTCACGCTGTTGCCGATTTTCCTCGGCCTGCTCGTGCTCGGGTCGGTGGGCGCCGTGTACGCCTACCGCACCCAACGCGGCAAGATGCTCGCCCATCGCACGATGTTGGGCCTGCCGATCCTGGGCGGCGTGCTGCGCAAGATCGCCGTCGCGCGCTTCACCCGCACGCTCGGGACCTTGCTCCAGTCGGGCGTGCCGATCCTGGACGCGCTCGAGATCTGCGCCAAGACGGCGGGCAACGTCCTGATCGAGCGCGGCATCTACTCGGTGCGGCGCGCGATCAGCGAAGGCAAGAACATGGCCGAGCCGCTCGCGCAGACCGAGCTCTTCCCGGACATGGTGGTGCAGATGATCGCCGTCGGCGAGCAGACGGGCGCGCTCGATCAGATGCTGAAC